>NZ_JAXOJX010000044.1:0-68331 GCF_034427735.1 Azohydromonas lata | reverse complement strand
CGGCCTGGCCAACCGCGGCTACGTGATGGAGTCCGGCGAGATCACCATGACGGGCCCGGCCAAGCAGCTGCTGGCCGACCCCAAGGTGCGCGCGGCCTACCTGGGCGAATAAGCCGCTGCAAACGCAACTTCCTCAAGCAAAAGGGCCGCATTCAGCGGCCCTTTTTCGTTATGGGGTGCGGCAAGCGCTCAATCCACCTGCGCCCCCGACGCTTTCACCACCTTCTCGTACTTCTTCAGCTCGGCCTGCACGAAGCGGCTGAAGGCTTCCGGCGTGGTGGGCGAGGGCTCGACCATGAGCGTGGCCATGCGGCTGCGCAGCTCGGCCGAGCCCAGCGCGTCCACGAAAGCCTTGTTCAGTCGCTGCGTGACGTCAGCGGGCAGCCGTGCCGGGCCGAACAGTCCAAACCACGTGCCCACGTCGAACTGCCCCAGGCCCAGGCTGGAGCCGCTTTCGGCGATGGTGGGCAAATCCGCCATGGCGCTGCTGCGCCTGGCCGTGGTGACGGCCAGCGCGCGCAGCCGGCCGCTCTTGATGTTGGCCGCGGCCGAGGCGAGGTTGTCGAAGGTCACGTCCACCTGCCCCGACAGCAGCGCCAGTTGCGCTGCGTTGCCGCCGGCGTAGGGGATGTGGACCATGAACACGCCGGCCTGCGACTTGAACATCTCGCCGGCCAGGTGCCCGGCGCTGCCGTTGCCGCCGGAGCCGTAGTTGAGCTTGCCGGGGTGCGCCTTGGCGTAGGCCACGAGGTCGCGGACGTTGGCGATGTTCAGCCGCGCGGCGGCGTCGGTGTTCATCACCAGCACGTTGGGCACCTGCGCTACCAGCGTGATGGGCGTGAAGTCGCGCAGCGGGTCGTAGGGCAGTTGCCGGTACAGCCAGGGGTTGATGGCGTGCGTGGCCACCGCGCCCATGACGATGCTGTGCCCGTCCGGCGCGGCCTTGGCGATGAGGTCGGCGCCGATGTTGCCGCCCGCGCCGGGGCGGTTCTCCACGATCACGAGCCCCAGGCTGTCGCGCACCCGCTCGGCCAGGGCGCGGGCCACGGTGTCCAGCGGGCCGCCGGGCGGGTAGGGGACGACCAGCCGCGTGGGCCGCGCCGCCTGCTGGGCGTGCAGCGGCAGCGCGGCGGTGGCGGCCAATAGCGAAAGGGCGGCTCGGCGTCGCATGCAATCTCCTGGTGATCAGCCCAATCAGTCTTCTTCGTGCTTGTCGGCTTCGCTGGTGAAGGCGTCGGCGTAGAACTCGCCTTCCGGCAGGCCGCAGCGTGTGCTGAAGTCGCGCTGGGCGGACTCCACCATCACCGGCGCGCCGCAAGCGTAGACCTGGTGGCCGGAGAGGTCGGGCAGGTCGGCCATGACGGCTTGGTGGACGAAGCCGGTGCGGCCGTCCCACTGGTCTTCAGGCTGCGGTTCGCTGAGCACGGGCACGTAGGTGAGCCAAGGCAGCTCGGCCGCGGCTTGCCGCGCCCACTCGTGCATGTAGAGGTCGGCCTTGCGGCGGCAGCCCCAGTACAGCGTGGCCGGGCGGGCGATGCCCTTGGCGCGCATGAGCTCGATGATGGCCTTCACCGGCGCGAAGCCCGTGCCGCTGGCCAGCAGCACCATGGGCTTGTCGCTGTCCTCGCGCAGGAAAAAACTGCCGAAAGGACCTTCGATGCGCAGGATGTCGCGCGGCTTGAGCGTGGTGAACACCTGGTCGGTGAACAAGCCGCCGGGCATGTGGCGGATGTGCAACTCCATGGTCGGCGGCGCGGAGGCCTCGATGGGACCGGTGTGCGGCATGTTGGCCATGCTGTAGCTGCGCCGCACGCCGTCGCGCAGCAGGAACTCGACGTACTGGCCGGCGTGGTATTCGAAGGGCATGTTGGCCGGCAACTGCAGCTTCATGACGGCCACGTCGGCCGCGGGTTTGTCGATGCTGATGACGCGCACGGGCAGCTTGCGCAACGGGAACTCGCCGGCGCCCGGGACGCTGCGCGCTTCGATCACGCAGTCGCTTTGCGGCGTGGCGCAGCAGGTGAGCACCAGGCCGGCGGCTTCCTCGGCTTCCGACAGCGCCTTGTGCTGGTGGGTGCCGTGCACCACCGTGCCTTGCAGCAGCTTGCTCTTGCAGGAGCCGCAAGCGCCGTCCTTGCACCCGTAGGGCAGGCCGATGCCCTGGCGAATGGCGGCGGCGAGGATGGTCTCGTCGTTGACCTGGAAGCTCAGCCCGGCGGGCTGCACGTCGATCTTGAAGCTCATGGTGGTGGTCCGCACGGCCCGTACACTGGCGCGCCGCCGCGGCTGCGGGTGGGAATGAGGAAAGGGCGGGATTCTCGCCTGCCGCCAGTACCCGCCGCTCGGCGGCGCATTACGCCGTCTTTTTCCGCGCACCGTTTGCGCGTTGCCAGCCCTGTCCCCCGTTGCCCATGAGCCTGCCCACCGTGTTCCGCCGTCCCGTGTTGTTGATCGTGGGCTGCGGCGACGTGGGCCTGCGCGTGGCGCGGCTGCTGGCCGGCCGCTGGCGCGTGCTGGCGCTCAGCAGCTCGCCGCAGCGCTTCGACGAGCTGCGCGCCGCGGGCGCCCTGCCGCTGCACGGCAACCTGGACGACGCCGCCACGCTCTCCCGCCTGGCCGGGCTGGCCGACGCGGTGCTGCACCTGGCGCCTCCGCCCGGCGAAGGCGAGGGCGACCCGCGCACCGCGCGGCTGCTGCAGGCCTTGTCGCGCCGCGCCGGGCGGCTGCGCCGCCTGGTGTACGGCAGCACCACCGGCGTGTACGGCGACTGCGGCGGCGCGAGCTTCGACGAGACGCGTCCCGTGCGCCCGGCCACCGCCCGCGCGCGCCGCCGCGTGCACGCCGAGGCACTGGTGCGCGCCTGGGGCCGGCGCAGCGGCGTGGCGGTCACCATCCTGCGCATTCCCGGCATCTACGCGCTGGACCGCGCGGGCGGCACGCCGCTGGAGCGGCTGCGCCGCGGCAGCCCGGTGCTGCGCGCCGAGGACGACGTCTATACCAACCACATCCATGCCGACGACCTGGCCCGCGCCTGCGCCGCGGCGCTGCACCGCGGCCTGCCGCAGCGCGTGGTGCACGCCAGCGACGACACCGCGCTGCGCATGGGCGACTACTTCGACTTCGCCGCGGACCTCTTCGGCCTGCCGCGGCCGCTGCGCATCTCGCGCGAGCAGGCGCGGCAGCAGCTCTCGCCGCTGCAGCTGAGCTTCATGGGCGAGTCGCGCCGGCTGGCCAACCGGCGCCTGAAAAGCGAGCTGCGCCTGGCGCTGCGCTACCCGACGGTGAACGAGGGGCTGCGGGGCTGAAGGCGCGGCGGGCGCGCCTTCGCTTCAACGGCGCCTCAAATCCCTTCGGCCTTGCTCAGCGTGGTCATGCGGTCCACGCTGTGGACCTGCATCGAGCGGGTCTCGCCGTCGCGCTGGATGTCCAGCGTCACGGTGCGCTCCGGCTGGCCGCCGTTCCACAGCTGCTTCCACAGCTGCTCCAGCGACTGCACGGCGGTGCCGTCTATGCGTTCTATGCGGTCGCCGGGCTGCAGACCGGCGTCGGCGGCGGGGCTGTCGTCGCTCACGCGCAGCACGCGCACTTCGCCGTCGCGCTCCATGCAGTTCACGCCCAGCCAAGCGCGGCGGCTGGCGGCCGTGGTGCCGTTGCGGCGCAGCTCGGCCAGGATGGGCTTGAGCAGCTCCACCGGGACGAACATGTTGCCCGGCAACCGTCCGCCGTCGGCGCTGCCGCCCAAGGTGTCGGACACCAGCAGCGAGCCCACGCCCAACAGCTCGCCTTCGGCATTGAAGAGCGCCGCGCCGCTGTGGTCGGTGCGCGCCGGGACGGTGAACACGGCCTGGTCGAGCTGGTATTCCCAATAGCCTGCGAAGGGGCGGCGCGCCACCACCTGCGCCAGGCTCACGGAGCCGTTGTCGCCGCCGCTGACGATCATGGCCGCCTCGCCATGGTGCAGCGCCGTGCTGTCGCCCAACGGGACCGGCGTGAGCGGCAGCGGCGTGAGCGCCTGCACCAGGCCGAAGCCGGTGGCCACGTCGTAGGCCACCACTCGGGCGGGCAGGCGGCGCTGGTCGTCCAGGACGAGCTGTATCTGGTCAGCCTCGACGATGAGGTAGCCGATGGTGAGCACCAGCCCGTCGCGGTCTATGACGATGCCCGACCCCTGGCGCTCGCGGCCGACGGACGCATTGGAGCGGGCGTCCGGCAGGGCCAGCACCTGCACGCCCAGCACCGCGTCGCTGGCTCGGCGCAGGGCCTGCATGCGCGCCTGCTCGGACAGGCCGCCTTGCGGCTCGGTGGGGGCGGCTGCCGCGGGTGGCGGCTCGGCGTCCGGGGTGGCGGGCGCTTCCTGGGCCTGCGCCACGGTCCAGAACCAGGCGCTGGCCAGCGCCATGGTGAAGGTCAACCACAAGCGAAGCCGCGGCGCGGACAGCACATGGCGCAGGCGGCTGCGCGGCCGGGCGGACAGGGCAGAAGACATGACGCGCTCCCGGAGAAGGGACTGGCATCACCCAGGCAATGAGTGTGCCAAGCGCGGTCATGATGGCAGCGCGGCGCGGTTGGAGGCACTCGCAGGGTTTGTCCGGCACAAACCCGGGTCAGGCGCCGGGCCGGCCGGCGCGTGAGGCGGCGTCAGCGGCGGCGGCCGAAGGGCGCCTGGCCGCGCCAGTAGCGGATCATGAGGAAGCCGCCCAACATGCCGCCCAAGTGGGCGAAGTGGGCGATGCCGCTGCCGCTGCCGCCGGACATGCCCATGAGCAGCTCCAGCCCGCCGAAGATGGCCACGAACACCTTGGCCTTCATGGGGATGGGCGGGAACAACGGGATGATGGTGCGGTTGGGAAACATCATCCCGAAGGCCAGCAGCAGGCCGAACAGCGCGCCGGAGGCGCCCACCGTCGGATAGATGGAGCCCATGAGCTGCGTGAACAGCAACTGCGCCACGGCCGCGGACAGCACGCTGGCCAGCAGGAAGTGCAGGTAGCGGCGGCTGCCCCACAGGCGCTCGATCTCGCTGCCGAACATCCACAGGCCCAGCATGTTGAAGAACAGGTGCATGACGCTGCCGTGCAGGAAGGCGTAGGTCACCACCTGCCAGGGCCAGAAGCGGCCGCTGCCCAGCGGCCATAGGGCCAGCAGCACCTCCAGCGAACCAAAGGGCAGCAGCAGCCCTATGCAGAACATCCCCACGCAGGCCAGCATGAACGCTTTGGTGATGGGAGGCATGGGGGGCATGGCGGTGCGGCAGCGCGAGGCGCCGTGGCGTCAAGTGCGGGGAGGAGGGCTGGCCAGCGGCCAGGGCCGCGGGTGCCCTTGGCTCGCCGGCAGTCCGGCGAAAGCGGCGCGTTGCTTGCGCAACCATGCGTGGTGCCCGGGGCCGGACTCGAACCGGCACGCCTTGCGGCGGGGGATTTTGAATCCCCTGCGTCTACCGATTTCGCCACCCGGGCTTGGGTGCGAAGCAGCGCTCGCGATATGGACGGGATTATGTCATGCCAAAAGGCATGCTCCGGGGTCGGCTGCGACAATGACGCACAAACGATTCAACTGGCCCGTGCCCATGCCCACGTACAAGACCCTCGAAGAGTTCATCGGCCAGACGCCGCTGGTGCGGCTGCAGCGCCTGGAAGGCGGCCTGCTGGCCGAGCGCAACAACGTGCTGCTCGGCAAGCTCGAAGGCAACAACCCGGCCGGCTCGGTCAAGGACCGCCCGGCCATCAGCATGATCCGCCGTGCCGAGGAGCGCGGCCAGATCAAGCCCGGCGACACGCTCATCGAGGCCACGTCGGGCAACACCGGCATCGCGCTGGCCATGGCCGCGGCCATCCGCGGCTACCGCATGGTGCTGATCATGCCGGAGGACCTCTCCATCGAGCGCGCGCAGACCATGAAGGCCTTCGGCGCCGAGCTCATCCTCACGCCGCGCTCCGGCGGCATGGAGTACGCCCGCGACCTGGCCGAGCAGATGCAGCGCGACGGCAAGGGCCTGGTGCTCGACCAGTTCGCCAACGGCGACAACCCGCGCATCCACTACGAGACCACCGGCCCGGAGATCTGGAACGACACCGAGGGGCGCATCACCCACTTCGTGAGCGCCATGGGCACCACCGGCACCATCACCGGCGTGAGCCGCTTCCTCAAGGAAAAGAACCCGGCCGTGCGCATCGTCGGCGCCCAGCCCTCGGAAGGCTCGCGCATCCCCGGCATACGCAAGTGGCCGGAAGCCTACTTGCCCAAGATTTACGACCCCAGCGCCGTGGACGAGCTGGTCTACGTGAGCCAGGCCGACGCCGAGGACATGGCGCGGCGCCTGGCGCGCGAGGAGGGCCTGTTCGCCGGCATCTCCGCCGCTGGCGCCTGCTGGGCCGCGCTGCAGATCGCGCGCACCGTGCAAGACGCCACCATCGTCTTCATCGTTTGCGACCGCGGCGACCGCTACCTCTCCACCGGCGTCTTCCCCGCCTGACCCGCGCCGCAGGAGCCCAAACCCATGCTTGAAATCCACAAGGAAATCGACACCCGCGGCCTCAACTGCCCGCTGCCCATACTCAAGGCCAAGAAGGCCCTGGCCGAGATCGAAAGCGGCCAGGTGCTCAAGGTCGTGGCCACCGACCCCGGCTCGGTGCGCGACTTCCAGGCCTTTGCCCGCCAGACCGGCCACGAGCTGGTCGAGCAGACCAGCAGCGGCGACGAGTTCGTTCACTGCCTGAAGAAGCGATGAAAAAACCCGCGCCTGGCGCGGGTTTTTTGCCGGTGGCCGCGCCGTGTGGGCGCGGCCGTGCGGTTGCTGCTTACAGCGCGAGCTGCTTGAGGTAGCCGCGGAACCAGGTGCCGACTTCCGGGTGATCCATGGCCAGCTCCACGTTGGCCTTCAGGAAGCCCTCCTTGCTGCCGCAGTCGTAGCGCTTGCCGATGTAGTTGTAGGCGAACACCTTCTCGCGGCGCAGCAGCCCGGCGATGCCGTCGGTGAGCTGGATCTCGCCGCCCACGCCGCGGTTCTGGTTGCGGATCTCGTGGAACACGCCCGGCGTGAGGATGTAGCGGCCGGCCACGCCCAGGCGCGACGGCGCTTCTTCGGGCGACGGCTTCTCGACGATGCGGTTGACTTCCGTCAAGCGGTCATTCACCGCCGTGCCCGCCACGATGCCATAGCGCTTCACGTAGGCCAGCGGCACCTCCTGCACGGCCAGGATGGACGTGCGCCACTCGGAGAACTGCTCCACCATCTGCGCCAGCACCGGCGGCTCGCCCACCATCAGGTCGTCGGCCAGCAGCACGGCGAAAGGCTCGTTGCCCACCAGGCGCTCGGCGCACAGCACCGCGTGGCCCAGGCCCAGGGACTGCGCCTGACGCACGTAGATGCACTCCATGTCCGCCGGCTTGACGCTGCGCACCACGTCCAGCAGCTCGTTCTTGTGCGCCTGCTCCAGCATCGCCTCCAGCTCGAAGCTCATGTCGAAGTGGTCCTCGATGGGCCGCTTGTGGCGCCCGGTGACGAAGATCATTTCGCGCACGCCGGCGGCATAGGCCTCTTCCACCGCGTACTGGATCAGCGGCTTGTCCACCACCGGCATCATTTCCTTGGGCTGGGCCTTGGTGGCCGGCAGGAAGCGCGTGCCAAGGCCGGCGACGGGGAAAACGGCCTTCTTGATGCTCATCATGTGAATCGATGCTCCAAGACGTGGAATTGAGAATGTCCCATTCTGGCATGGGCATTTGTCACGTCCGGCCCGGCTTTGGCGGCTTGACGGCAACGCCCGGGCAGTGTCCTGCTTGACTCCGGGGCCGGTTCAGGGGCCGGCCCCGGTGGCATCCACCGCTCAGGCCGCGGGCAACCGGGCGAGCTGCTGCTGCAGCCGCTCCAGGTTTTGGCCGAAGTCAGCCATGCGCTGTCGCTCCTGCGCCACAACGGCGGCCGGCGCGCGGGCCACGAAGCTCTCGTTGCCCAGCTTGGCTTGCGCCTTGGCGATCTCGCCTTCCAGCCGCGCCACTTCCTTGGACAGGCGCACGCGCTCGGCGGCCACGTCGATCTCCACGTGCAGCGCCAGTCGGATGTCGCCCTGCACCGCCACCGGCGCCATGGCCGTGGCCTGCGCGAAGGCGGCCTCGTCGGCGAACACCTTCACCTCCGACACCTTGGCCAGCGCCTTGAGCAGCGGCGCCGCGGCGCTGGCGAAGGCCTCGTCGCCAAAGGTGTAGAGCGGCACGCGCTCGGCGGGCGAGAGGTTCATCTCGGCGCGCAGGTTGCGGCAACTGCCCACCAGCGCTTTGAGCTTGGCCACCCAGGCATCGGCCTGCGCGTCCACGCGCTCCAGTTGCGCGCGCGGATAGGCCGCCGTGACGAGGCCCTGTTCGCTGCCGGCCACCTTGCGCCCGGCCACCGGCGCCACGCGCTCCCACAGCTCGGCCGTGATGAAGGGCGTGATGGGGTGCAGCAGCCGCAGCACCGTCTCCAGCACGCGGATGAGCGTGCGCCGCGTGGCGCGCTGCTGCTCGGCGCCGCCGGTCTGGATCTGCACCTTGGCGATTTCGAGGTACCAGTCGCAGTACTCGTCCCAGACGAAGGAGTAGATGGCGTTGGCCACGTTGTCCAGCCGGTACTCGGTGAAGCCCTGCTCGACGGCGGCTTCCACGCGCTGCAGCTCGCTGGTGATCCAGCGGTCGGCGGCCGAGAAGTCCAGGTAGCCGCCGGGCACGCAGGCCTCGGCGCCATGCTCGGCCAGCCCGCAGTCCTGGCCCTCGCAGTTCATGAGGACGAAGCGCGTGGCGTTCCAAAGCTTGTTGCAGAAGTTGCGGTAGCCCTCGCAGCGCTTGGAGTCGAAGTTGATGTTGCGGCCCAGGCTCGCCAGCGCCGCGAAGGTGAAGCGCAGCGCGTCGGCGCCGTAGCCCGGAATGCCGTCCGGGAACTCCTTTTGCGTGTCCTTCCTCACCCGCGGCGCGGTCTCGGGCTTGCGCAGGCCCGTGCTGCGCTTGGCCAGCAGCGGCTCCAGCGCGATGCCGTCGATGAGGTCCACCGGGTCCAGCACGTTGCCCTCGGACTTGCTCATCTTCTTGCCCTGCGCGTCGCGCACCAGGCCGTGGATGTAGACGTGGCGGAAGGGCACCTGGCCGGTGAAGTGCACCGTCATCATGATCATCCGGGCCACCCAGAAGAAGATGATGTCGAAGCCCGTGACCAGCACGGAGGAGGGCAGGAACAGGTCCAGCTCCTGCGTCTTCTCGGGCCAGCCCAGGCTGGAGAAAGGCACCAGCGCCGAGGAGTACCAGGTGTCGAGCACGTCCTCGTCGCGCTGGAGCTCGCCGCTGTAGCCGGCGGCCTGCGCCTTGGCGCGGGCTTCCTCCTCGCTGCGCGCCACGAAGATCTCGCCGCCGCTGCCGTACCAGGCCGGAATCTGGTGGCCCCACCAGAGCTGGCGGCTGATGCACCAGTCCTGGATGTTCTTCATCCACTGGTGGTAGGTGTTGATCCACTGCTCCGGCACGAACTTCACCGAGCCGTTGTCCACGACCTCGATGGCCTTCTCGGCAATGGACTTGCCGTCCGCGCCCGGCTTGCTCATGGCCACGAACCACTGGTCGGTGAGCATGGGCTCGACGATCTGCCCGGTGCGCGCGCAACGCGGCACCATCAGCTTGTGCTTCTTGACCTCGACGAGCAGGCCCTGCGCCTCCAGGTCGGCCACGATGCGCTTGCGCGCCTCGAAGCGGTCCAGGCCGCGGTAGGCCTCGGGGGCCTGGTCGTTGATGGCGGCATCCAGCGTGAGGATGCTGATCATGGGCAGCCCGTGGCGCTGGCCCACCGCATAGTCGTTGTAGTCGTGCGCGGGCGTGACCTTCACGACGCCCGTGCCGAACTCGCGGTCCACGTACTCGTCGGCGATCACGGGGATGGTGCGGCCGGTCAGCGGCAGCGTCACCTGGCGGCCGATCAGGCCGGCGTAGCGCTCATCCTCCGGGTGCACCATCACCGCCACGTCGCCCAGCATGGTCTCGGGGCGGGTGGTGGCCACGACCAGCTCGCCCGTGCCGTCGGCCAGCGGGTAGCGGATGTGCCACAGCGAGCCGTCTTCCTCCTCGCTCTCGACCTCCAGGTCGGAGACGGCGGACTTGAGCACCGGGTCCCAGTTCACCAGGCGCTTGCCGCGGTAGATCAGGCCCTCGTCGAAGAGGCGGACGAAGGTTTCCGTGACCACCTTGGAGAGCTTGTCGTCCATGGTGAAGTACTCGTGCGGCCAGCTCACGCTGTCGCCCATGCGGCGCATCTGCTGTGTGATGGTAGAGCCGCTCTTTTCCTTCCACTCCCAGACTTTGGCCACGAAGTTCTTGCGGCCCAGCTCATGGCGGTTGAGGCCCTGCTCCTGGAGCTGGCGCTCCACCACGATCTGCGTGGCGATGCCGGCGTGGTCCGTGCCCGGCACCCACAGCGTGTTGAAGCCGCGCATGCGGTGGTAGCGCGTGAGCGAGTCCATGATCGTCTGGTTGAACGCATGGCCCATGTGCAGCGTGCCCGTGACGTTGGGCGGGGGCAGCTGGATGGAGAAGGAGGGCTTGGCCGGGTCCAGCGTCGGCTCGTAAGCGCCGCTCTTTTCCCACAGCGGGCCCCAGTGGGCCTCGATGGCAGCGGGCTCGAAGGATTTGGCGAGTTCGGTCATGGCGTAGCGGGAAAAGGCCGGCGCAGGGCGCGTACCGGCATCAACTGACTGATATTTCTCGGAAGGCGGGCGATTGTAGGTTGCTGCCCTTGTCTGCCCCGGCTGCCCACGTAAAGCACTACGTACAATTCGGCACTTCCTTGCTGCTGTGTGAACCCTTTGCGCAGCGGTGCCTGTTGCGGGCCATTTTTCTTCCGTATCCCTTGCGCACGGCGTGTTGCCCTTGGGTCGAATTGCACGACGTGAGCCTCGAATTCGTTATCCGTCATTGGGCTGCCTGCGCGCCTGGCCTGCTCGGCGACGTGCAGTGGCGGGCCTGGGCAGCACAGCCCTGGCTGCCTGCGGGCGAATGTCGCCCGGGGCTTTCGGAAATGCCGGCCCTGTTGCGGCGGCGGCTCGATCCACTTGGGCGTATGGCGGCACAGGTTGCCTACTGGTGCCAGCAGGAGCACGCGGACCTTCCGATGGTGTTCGCCTCGCGCTATGGCGACGCGGCGCGCTCCGTGGAGATGCTGGCGGAACTGGCGCGTGAGCAGGCGCTGTCGCCCACCGTTTTCGGCCTGTCGGTGCACAACGCCATTGCCGCCATGGTTTCTATCGCCCGTGGCGAGCGCGGCAATGTCCTGGCTGTGGCGGCTGGCGCGGCCAGCGCAGCCGCGGCGCTGGTGGAAGCCGGCGCGCTGTTGGCCGACGGCGCGCCTGAGGTGCTGGTGGTCTGCTACGACGCTCCGCTGCCCGGCGCCTACGCGGAGTTCGCCGATGAGCCGGGCAGCCCCTACGCCTGGGCCTGGCGCGTGGCCCGTCCCGCCTTGGGCGAGCCGCATCTGAGCCTGGACTGGGACGCCGCAGAGCCCGGCGAACCCTGTGCCTCGGCGCCATTGCCGTTTGGGCTGGACGTGCTGCGCTTTGCGCTGTCGATGCAGCCCGTGTGGTCGCGCTCCGCACGAGGGCAGTGCTGGACGTGGCGCCGCCATGGCTGAACGGCTGGACCGCGCTTGGCGCTGCTGCGCCACGGCCCTGTGCTTTGCCAGCTTCGGCGTGGGCGGGCTGCTGTTGCGGCTGGTGGTGTTTCCGCTCTTGCAGCTGCTGGTGCGCCAGCAGCGCGCACGCGCATGGCTGGCGCGCCGCGTGATCCGTCACTCCTTTCGCCTTTTCGTCGCTTTCATGCGGCTGCTGGGCGTGCTCAGCTATGAAGCGCACGGGCTGCACCGGCTGCGCCGCCACGGGCTGCTCATCCTGGCCAACCACCCTTCGCTCATCGACACGGTGTTTCTCATGGCCCTCGTGGACCGGGCCGACTGCATCGTAAAAGCGTCGTTGGCCGTCAACTCGTTCACACGTGGCCCGGTGCGTGCCGCGGGCTACGTGTGCAACGATTCAGGGGTCGGTCTGATCGACGATTGCCTGGCTTCGCTGAGCGAAGGCGGCAACCTCATCATCTTTCCCGAAGGCACGCGCACGCCGCGCGACGGCAGCCTGCGGCTGCAGCGCGGGGCCGCGAACGTGGCGGTGCGCGCCCGCGTGAACGTCACGCCGGTGCGCATCCGCGTGAGCCTGCCCACGCTGGGCAAGGGCGAGCCCTGGTGGCGCGTGCCGCGGCAACGGCCGCATTTCGTGTTCCAGGTCGATGACGACATTCCCGTGTGCGATTTCATCGATGGCGCCACCAGCGAGGCCCTGGCCGCGCGACGCCTCACCGATCACCTCACCACTTACTTTGCTTCGGAGACTCCCCGTGCAGCGGCTTGAGCAGGAAATCAAGGAACTCATCATTTCGTCGCTGTCGCTGGAAGACCTGCGGCCCGCGGACATCGACGCCCAGGCGCCGCTGTTCGTCGAGGGGCTGGGACTGGACTCCATCGACGCGCTGGAACTGGGCTTGGCGCTGCAAAAGCGCTATGGCGTGACCCTGTCGGCCGACTCCCAGGAAACGCGCCGCCATTTCGCCAGCGTGCAGGCGCTGGCCGCCTTCGTTGCCGCAGCGCGCGCTCCGGCCTGATCGAGCCCGTCCCCCACGCCCTGATTTCCCTGGATTCCCATCATGACCAAGGACCACATCCTCGCGCGCATCGTCGAGATCCTGCAGCAGACCTTCGAGATCGAGGCCGAGCGCATCACGCCGCAGGCGCGTCTGTACGAGGACCTGGACATCGACAGCATTGATGCCGTGGATCTCATCGTCCAGCTCAAGCCGCTGGTGAACCGGCGCATCACGCCCGAGGCCTTCAAGTCGGTGCGCACCGTGCAGGACGTCGTGGACGCGCTGCACGCCCTGGTGCACGACGGCGCCCCGGCCTGAGGCCCGCCTTGCGCGCGCTGGCTGCCGCCCTGGTCGCCCTGGCCACGCTGGGCTATCCGATGGCCGTGTACGCCGGCATGGCGCAGCTGCAGCCGCGCTGGATGGCGCTGGTGCTGCTGACGCTGGCGCTGGCGCGTGCGGCCGTGGCCCGCGGCGGGCCCTGGCTGGCCGCCGGTGCCGGCGCCGCGCTGCTGGCCGCCGCGGCATGGTGGGGCAACGCATGGCTGCCGCTCAAGCTCTACCCGGTGCTGGTCAATGCGGCGCTGCTGCTGGTGTTCGGTGCCAGCCTGTTGCGCGGGCCCTCGCTCGTAGAGCGGCTGGCGCGGCTGCGCGAGCCCGACCTGCCGCCGGCCGGCGTGGCCTATACGCGGCGCGTCACCCAGGCCTGGTGCGGCTTTTTCGTGGTCAACGGCAGCATTGCGCTGAGCACGGCGTTGTGGGGCTCCGATGCGGCTTGGGCGCTCTACAACGGGCTTTTGGCCTACGGGCTGATGGGCCTGTTCTTCGGCGTCGAGTGGCTGTTGCGGCAGCGCTTGAAGGCGCGGCTGCGGCATGCGGGAGGCGCACATGGCTGAATGGCTGAACCTGGCGCGGCTGGCTGCGCAGCCCATGCCGGCACTGCGCCCGGTGGCGTGGCGCGACGGCGCCTGGCTGGCTCGCGCCGACTTCCTGGTGGCGGTGCAGGCGTGGCAGGCGGCCTTCCAGGGCCAGCCCGGCCTGCGCTTTGCGCTTTATTTCGAGGACAGCTTCGACTTCGCCGCCGCGCTGTTCGGTGCCTGGCACGCGGGCAAGCGGCCCAGCCTGCCCGGCGATGCCCAGCCCGCCACGCTGCAGCGCCTGTGCGCCGAGGTGGACGGCTTGGCCGGCAACCTGCCCAATGCCCTGCGCGCACAGTCCGGTGCAGTGGCCGAGCTGGCGCCGCTGGACCCGGCCACCACGACGCTGCACGTGCACACCTCCGGCTCCGCGGGCGAGCCGGTGGCCATCCTCAAGCGGCTGGACCAGCTGGAAGCCGAGATCGCGGCCCTGCAGGCGGCCTTCGGGGCCGAGCTGGACGCACAAGGTGCCGCGCTGGTGGCCGCCACCGTGTCGCACCAGCACATCTACGGGCTGTTGTTCCAGGTGCTGTGGCCGCTGGCCGCGGGCCGGCCCTTCGTGGCGCGGCGGCTGGACTATCCCGAACAGGTTGCCGCGCTGCCCGGCGCGGGGCCGTGCGCGCTGGTGTCCAGTCCCGCGCACCTGCGCCGGCTGCCCGCCACGGCCGACTGGCCGGCGGTGCAGGCGCGGCTGCGCGCCGTGTTCTCGTCGGGCGGGCCTTTGCCCGCCGAGGCCGCGCAGCAGTCGCTGCAGTGGCTGGGCCATTCGCCTACCGAGGTCTACGGCAGCTCCGAGACCGGCGGCATTGCCTGGCGCCGGCGCGCGCTGCAAGGCGAAACCTGGCAGGCGCTGCCGGGCGTGGAGTGGCGCATCGAGGACGGCCTGCTGGGCGTGCGCTCCGACCGCCTGGCCGACGCCGCGCAGTGGTGGCGCACCACCGACCGCGTGCGCCCAGGCCCCAACGGCGGCTTCGAGCTGCTCGGCCGTGCCGACCGCATCGTCAAGGTCGAGGAAAAGCGCATTTCGCTTGATGCCCTGGAGCGCGCGCTGCTGCGCGGCGGCGAGCTGGCTGAAGTGCGCGTGCTGCTGCTGCCCGCGGCACTGGGCGGGCGCCTGGCCGTGGTGGGCGTGCTCACGGCGGCTGGCCGTGCGCTGCTGCAGACGCAGGGCAAACGCGCGCTCAATGAGCGCTTGCGCGCCGCATTGCTGGACGAAGTGGAGCGCGTGGCCCTGCCGCGGCGCTGGCGCTACGTGGCCACGCTGCCCTCGGATACGCAGGGCAAGTGCACCGAGGCGGCGTTGGCGTCCCTGTTCCAGCCGGCCATGCCGGCGCCGCGCTGGCTCGAACGCACGCCCGCACGGGCGCGGGTGGAGCTGCTGCTCGATGCCGGCCTGCGCGTGTTCGACGGCCACTTTCCCGGCGCGCCCATCCTTCCCGGTGTGGCGCAGATCGACTGGGCCGTGGCGCTTGGGCGCGAGTGCTTTGCGCTGGCAGGCGGTTTCCAGCGCGCCGACGCGTTGAAGTTCCAGCGCCCGCTGCTGCCGGGCATGACGGTGGAGCTGCTGCTGGAGCATGTTGCCGGCAGCGGCGTGCTCGCCTTTCGCTATACCTCCGCCGATGGCACGCATGCCGGCGGGCGCCTCGTGTTCGGAGCGGCCGATGTTTGATCCGGTGGCCGTGATCCCGGTCTACAACCATCCCGACACCATAGGCCGCGTGGTGGACGACGTGCTGGCCCAGGGGCTGCGCTGTGTGCTGGTGGACGACGGCAGCGAGCCCCGCTGCGCCGGGGTGCTGCGCCGGCTGGCCGACGTGCACGCCGGCCGCGTCACGCTGGTGCGCCTGGCGCGCAACCAGGGCAAGGGCGGCGCGATGATGGCCGGGCTGCGCGAGGCACGACGCCTGGGCCACAGCCACGCCTTGCAGATCGACGCCGACGGCCAGCACGACACCGGCGACCTGCCGCGCTTCCTGGCACTGGCGCGCGCGCAGCCCAACGCCCTCATCTGCGGCTGCCCGGTGTACGACGAGTCCGTGCCCAAGGGCCGGCTCTACGCCCGCTACCTCACGCACGTGTGGGTGTGGATCAACACGCTGTCGCTGGCCATTCGCGACTCCATGTGCGGCTTTCGCGTCTACCCGCTGCAGGCCGTGGTGGCGCTCATCGACCGCGTGGCCATAGGCCGGCGCATGGACTTCGACGTCGAGGTGCTGGTGCGGCTGCACTGGAGCGGCATGCCCATCGTCAACCTGCCCACGCGCGTGCATTACCCGGCGGATGGCCTCTCGCATTTCCGCGCCGTGCTGGACAACGTGCTGATCTCGCGCATGCATGCACGGCTGTTCGCCGGCATGTTGTGGCGCGCTCCGGCGCTGCTGTGGCGCAAGGTGCGTCCATGAACGCCAGCCCCGCGGCGGCGCCGCACTGGGCCCGCATCGGCGAAAGCAGCTTCGTGCTGGGCATGTGGCTGCTCTACGGCGTGCACCGCCTGCTTGGGCGGCTGCCGTTCCGGCTGTGCCTGTACCCGGTGGTGGCCTGGTACTGGGCCACCCGGCCGCAGGCGCGCCGGGCCTCGCTGCAGTACCTGCAGCGGCTGCAGGCGGCGCACGACGGCGCGGTCTGCGCCGCGGGCACGGCGCCTGGGTTGCGCCACAGCCTGCGCCACTTCCTTTCCTTCGCCGAAACCATCCTGGACAAGATGCTGGCTTTCAGTGGCCGCTACCCGTTCTCGGCGGTGCGTTTTCACGGCGCGGAGCAGGTGCAGGCCTTGATCACGCGCGGGCAGGGCGGGTTGTTCGTCACCGCGCACGTGGGCTGCCTGGAGCTGTGCCGCGCGCTGGCGGACCGCTGCCCCGGGCTGCGCCTGAGCGTGCTGGTGCACACCCGGCATGCCGAGCGCTTCAACGCCATGCTGCGCCGGCTCGATCCGCACAGCCGCGTGCAACTGCTGCAGGTCACGGAGGTGGACGCCACCACCGCCGTGCTGCTGGCGCAGCGCGTGCAGGCCGGCGAGTTCGTGGCCATTGCCGGCGACCGCGTCCCGGTGCGCCTGGGCAAGGTGGCGCGCGTGCCCTTCCTGGGCCACGAGGCCGCCTTTCCGGTGGGCCCCTACGTGCTGGCGGCACTGCTCAAGTGCCCGCTGATCCTGCTGGGCTGCGTGCGCGAGGGCGCGGCCCATGCCGTGCGCTTCGACGTCCTGGCCGAGCGCGTGGAGCTGCCGCGCGCGCGCCGCGAGGCGGCCCTGGTGGCCCAGGCCGCGGTGTTCGCGCAGGCCTTGGAGCGGCTGCTGCGGCGTGCGCCCTACGAGTGGTTCAACTTCTTCCCTTTCTGGGCGCAGTCCGGCACTGCGCCTTCTTCACATGACTGAATTGCAAGCTCAGACGCATACCGTCGTCTTCGATGGCCGGCGCCTGGACATCGAATCGCTGTGCGCCCTGGCCCAGGGCCGGGCGCAGGCCATGCTGGGCGCGGATGCGGAGTTCCGCGGGCGCATTGCGCGTGGGGCCGATTTCCTGGACCGGCTGCTGCGCGAGGACGGCGTGGTCTACGGCGTCACCACCGGCTACGGCGACTCCTGCACCGTGAGCATCCCGCCGGCGCTGGTGGCCGAGCTGCCGCATCACCTCTACGCCTACCACGGCTGCGGTGCCGGGCGCTTTCTGACGCCGCAGGAGACGCGCGCGGTGCTGGCGGCACGGCTGGCCTCGCTGTGCCAGGGCGTCTCCGGCGTCAGCGTCGCGCTGCTGGAGCAGCTGGCCCAACTGCTGGCGCACGACGTGCTGCCGCTGATCCCGGCCGAAGGCTCCGTGGGCGCCAGCGGCGACCTCACGCCGCTGTCCTATGTCGCGGCGGTGCTGTGCGGCGAGCGCGAGGTCTGGTTCCAGGGCCAGCGCCGCGGCGCCGCCGAAGTGCTGGCGCAATTGGGCCTGACGCCGCTGCGGCTGCGGCCCAAGGAAGGGCTGGCGATCATGAACGGCACGGCCGTGATGACCGGTCTGGCCTGCCTGGCCTGGCAGCGCGCGCAGACGCTGTCGCGGCTGGCAGCGCGGCTGACGGCCTGCAACGTGGTGGCCGCGGCCGGCAACGCCCACCATTTCGACGAGCGACTGTTCGAGCTCAAGCCGCACGCGGGCCAGCAGCGTGTGGCGGCATGGCTGCGAGCGGACCTTTGCAGCGACCGCCCCGCGCGCAACGAGCAGCGGCTGCAGGACCGCTACTCCCTGCGCTGCGCGCCGCACGTCATCGGTGTGCTGGAGGACGCGCTGCCCTTCCTGCGCGGACTCATCGAGAACGAGCTCAACAGCGCCAACGACAACCCGCTCATCGACGCGCAGCAGGAGCGGGTGCTGCACGGCGGGCATTTCTACGGCGGCCACATCGCCTTTGCGATGGACGCGCTCAAGACCGCGGTGGCCAACGTGGCCGATCTGCTCGACCGCCAGCTCGCGCTGCTGGTGGATGCGCGCTTCAACCACGGGCTGCCTGCCAATTTGTCGGCCGCCACCGGCGAGCGCGCCGCCATCAACCACGGGCTCAAGGCGCTGCAGATCAGCGTCTCGGCCTGGACCGCCGAGGCGCTGAAGCTGACGCTGCCGGCGTCGGTGTTCTCGCGCTCCACCGAGTGCCACAACCAGGACAAGGTCAGCATGGGCACCATCGCCGCGCGCGACGCGCTGCGCGTGCTGGAGCTCACCGAGCAGGTCGCGGCCGCCATGCTCATCGCCGCACGCCAGGGTTTCACGCTGCGCGAGCGCATCGACCCCGCCCTGCGGCTGAGCCCGGCGCTGGCCGCATTCCGGGCCGAGCTCGAAGACCGCATTGCGCTGGTGACCGAGGACCGCGCCCTGGACGCCGACTTGCAGCGGCTGCTGGCCGCGCTGCGCGAGGGCGCCTGGAGCCTGCCTGCATGAACGCCGCACCACGGGCCGAGCTGAGCCACGAAGTCGAGATCAGCCCCGCGTTCCACGACCTGGACCCGATGGACATCGTCTGGCACGGGAACTACGTGAAGTACCTGGAGGTTGCGCGCTGCGCGCTGCTGCAGCGCCTGGGCTACGACGTGCCGCAGATGCGCGAGTCGGGCTACGCCTGGCCCATCGTGGACATGCGGCTCAAGTACGTGCGCTCCATCGAGTACGGGCAGCGGGTGAAGGTGCGGGCGCAGATCGTGGAGTGGGAGAACCGGCTGCGCATCGAGTACCTCATCCGCGACGCCGTCACCGGGCACAAGATCAACAGCGCCTGGACCATCCAGGTCGCCGTGGACATGCGCACGCGCGAGATGTGCTTCGTGTGCCCGCCCGTGCTGTGGGACAAGTTGGGGGTGGCGCCGTGACGGGGCCTGTGCCTGGGAGCCACCCGGCGCCGACGCGCCGTGGCGTGCTGGCCTTGGCCCTGGCGCTGATGGCCGCGGCGCGGCCCGGTGCCGCGCAGCCGCTGCCGCCCATCGTGGCTCAGGTGCGCGAGCGCCTGGTGCAGGCGCCGGTGCTGCGCGGCGAATTCGAGCAGCGCAAGACCGTCAAGGGCTTCAAGAACCCGCTGCTGTCGCGTGGCGACTTCATCGTCGCGCGCGAGCGCGGCGTGCTGTGGCACACGCGGGAGCCTTTCGCCTCGACGCTGACGCTCACGCGCGAGCGGCTGCTGTCGCGTGCCGCGGACGGCAGCGTGGCGATGCGGCTGGACGCCCGCGAGGAGCCCGGGGCGCGCGCCGTCAACGAGCTGCTGTTTGCGCTCATGGCGGCGGATTTGCCGACGCTGGCGCAGCGGTTCCGCGTGGAGGGCGAGCTGCAGGGCGCCGAAGGCTGGCGGCTGCAGCTCACGCCGCGCGACGCGGCGCTGGCGCAGTGGGTGGGCCGCATCGAGATCGAAGGCGACCGCCACGTGCGTGTCGTGCGCCTGAGCGAGGCGCAGGGCGACGCCACGGCCATCCGCTTCAGCGCGCTGGCCACGGCGGCGTCGCTGACTCGCGAGGAGGCAGTGCGCTTTGAGTAGTCCCATACAGGACGGCGTGGCGCGGCCGCTTGGCGCGCGCCGCCGTGGTGCAGGCTGGCCGCTGCTGGCGGCGCTGTGGCTGCTGCTGGTGCTGGGCGTGGCGCTGCACCAGTGGCGCTTCTGGCAGGCCGGGCAGCTGGACACCGACGTGCTGGCCTTGCTGCCGCAGGACGAGCGTGCGCCGGAGGTGGAGCTGGCCACGCGGCAACTGGCCGAGCGAGCCGGACGCCAGGTGGTGGTGATGCTGGGCGCGTCCGACTGGGAGGCCGCACGCCGTGCCGCCGCGGCGTGGCGCGCGGGGCTGCAGGCCGCGGACGCCGCGCTCCAGCCGCAGCCACTGGGCGATCCCGCGGCGCTGGCCCAGGCCCTGGAGTTCTACCGTCCCTGGCGCGACCGGCTGCTCACCGCGGCGCAGCGCGAGCGGCTGGCGCAGACGCCGGCGGCGTCGTTGCAGCAGGCGGCGCTGGCGGCGCTGTACCAGCCTGGGGCCGCGCCGCGCCTGTCGGACTGGGCCGCCGACCCGCTGGGCCTGTGGCCGCAATGGTGGGCCGAGCGCGCCGGGCTGACCCAGGCGCGTCCACGCGACGGCGAGCTGTGGCTGGCCGCGCAGGACTTGCAATGGGTGGTGCTGGGCTATGAGGTCAGCGGCTCGGCCTTCCGGCTGGACGGCCGAGCCGTGCACGCCGACGCGCTGGCACGCGCCGAAGCGGCCGCGCGCACGGTGGTGCCGGAGCTGCGCGTGCTGGCCGCGGGCGTGCCGCTGCATGCCGAGGCGGCGGCGGTGCGCGCCAGCGCCGAGGTCAACACCATCGGCTGGGGCTCGCTGGCGGCGGTGATGCTGCTGGTGTGGCTGGCTTTCCGCTCGGTGCGGCCCATCGTGCTGGTGGCGCTGTCGCTAGGCGTGGGCGTGGCCGCGGCGTTGAGTGCCACGGCGCTGGTGTTCGGCTCGGTGCACCTGATCACGCTGGTCTTCGGCGCCAGCTTGGTGGGCGTGGCCGAGGACTACGGCATCCACTGGTTCGCCACGCGCCAGGGCCGTGGCGAGGTGGAGCCGCGCGGCCTGATGCGCCGGCTGTTGCCGGGCATGGCGCTGGCGCTGTCCACCAGCGTGCTCGCTTACGCGGCGCTGGGCATTGCGCCCTTTCCGGGACTGCGGCAGATGGCGCTGTTTTCCGCCGTGGGCCTGCTGGCCGCGTTCCTGACCGTGGTGTGCTGGTATCCGGTGCTGGACCGCGCGGCGCTGCCCGCCAGCCGTTTCGCGCAGCGCGTGGCCGGCTCCCTGGCGCGCTGGCCGCGGCTGCAGGCCTCGCGCCGTACCTGGGGCCTGGCGCTGGCGACGGCGCTGCTGGCCGGGGCCGGGCTGGCGCAGTTGCGCACCGGAGACGATCTGCGCCAGCTCCAGAACGCGTCGCCGGCGCTGGTGCAGGCCCAGCGCACGCTGGGGCAACTGCTGGGGCTGCCCAGCCCGGCGCAGTTCTATGTCGTGCGCGCCGACAGTGACGAGGCGCTGTTGCAGCGCGAGGAGGCGCTCAAGGAGCGGCTGGAGCCGCTGGTGCGCCAGGGCCGCCTGGCGGGTTGGAGCGCCGTCTCCGACTGGGTGCCCTCGGCCCGGCGCCAACGCGCCGACGCGGCGCTGAGCGCGCAGGCGGAGGCCGCCGTGCTTGGCGGCGTCAACGCCGCGCTGGGCGAAGCCCTGGAGCGGCCGGCTTTTGCCGCGCAGCCGCTGACGCTGGCGCAGTGGTCAAGGCATCCGGTGTCCGCGCCGGCGCGTCCGCTGTGGCTGGGCGAGGCTGCCGCGCGACCCGCCAGCGTGGTGATGCTGCGCGGGCTCAACGATCCGGCCCTGGTGCCGGCGCTGGCAGCGGCCGCGCAGGGCCTGGAGGGCGTGCGCTGGGTGGACAAGGTCGCTGACATCGGCGCGCTGCTGGCGCGCTACCGCTTGGCCATGACCTGGCTGCTGGTGTTCGCCCACGGCGCCGTGCTGCTGGCGCTGTGCTGGCGCTTCGGCCGCTCGGCCTGGCGCGCGTGGCTGCCCGCGTTGCTGGCCAGTGTGCTGACCGTGGCCGCGCAGGCTGCGCTGGGCCAGCCCCTGCAGCTCTTCAACGTGCTGGCGCTGCTGCTGTTGCTGGGCGTGGGCGTGGACTACGGGATCTTCCTGCTCGAACACCGCGGTGAGGGCTCTGCCTGGCTGGCGGTGGTGTTGGGCGCGGGCAGCACCTGGCTGAGCTTCGGACTGCTGGCGCTGTCGTCCACGCCGGCGCTGCGCGCCTTCGGCCTGACGCTGCTGCTGGGCCTGGCGCTGGTGACGCTGCTGGCGCCCTGCCTGCGCCTGCCGTCTTCCCCGGATACCTCGAACAACAACAACCTTCTCCATGACTTTCCCGTTTGATACCCGCGTCGACCGGCCTGACCCGGTGCCGCAGCCCGCACCGGCTGGCGTGCCGGTGAGCGGCATGCTCAACAAACGCTTCTCCCCCGAAGGCCAGAGCGCCTTCGCCGCCCGTTTCGAAGCGCAGAAGATCGCCTTTGGCCCGGTGGTGTTCCAGTGCGTGCGCTATGCGTGGAAGCGCGGTGTGCTGCAGTCGCTGGCCGAGGCCGGCGCCACCGGGCGCACGGTGGGCGAGCTCGCCGCCTCAGGGCGCTGGAGCGCCTACGCGCTCAAGGTGGTGCTGGAGTCCTGCCTGTCCGCCGGCGTGGTGCTCCTGGCCGACGGCCGCTACGTGCTGGACAAGGCCGGCTGGTGCGTGCTCAACGACGCCATCACGCAGATCAACTTCGACTTCGTGCAGGACGTCTGCTACCAGGGCCTGTTCGAGCTGGAGCGTTCACTCGACGAGCAGCGCCCGCTTGGGCTGAAGACGCTGGGCGACTGGCCCACGCTCTACGAAGGCATGTCCGAGCTGCCCGCGCCCGCGCGCAGCAGCTGGTTCGCCTTCGACCACCACTATTCGGACACCTCTTTGCCCGTGGTCCTGCCCGACGTGCTGGCTACCGCGCCGCGGCGCGTCATGGACATCGGCGCCAACACCGGCAAGTTCGCCTGCGCGCTGCTGACCCAGGCGCCGGGCGTGCAGGTGCACCTGGTGGACTTGCCGCAGCAACTGGCGCTGGCCGAGACACGGCTGGCCGAGGCCGGCCTGCGCGAGCGCGCCCACCTGCATGCGCGCGACCTGCTCGACGCCGCGGCGGCGCTGCCCGGCGACATGGACGTGGTGTGGATGAGCCAGTTCCTGAGCTGCTTCAGCGAGCCGGTGATCCTGAGCATCCTGCAGCGCGCCGTGGAGGCGTTGGCGCCGGGCGGACAGCTGCTGATCCTGGACACGCTGTGGGATCGCCAGCGCTACGACATCGCCGCGTACTGCCTGATCAACACCTCGCCCTATTTCACGGCCCTGGCCAGCGGCAACAGCAAGGTGTACGAGAGCGGCGACTACATCGGCCTGGCGCAGCAGGCCGGGCTGCGGCTGGTCACGGCGCGCGACGGCATAGGCTATTGCCACTCGCTGCTGCGCTTCGCGCGGGACTGACGGGATGGTCGGCGTCTTGTCCCTTGCCCGCGCTTGGCGCGCAGCCGCAGCCGTGCTGGCGGCGGCCGTGCTGGGTGGCTGCGCCACGGCGCCGGACACGGAGCCGCTGCTGCGCCTGCCGCCGGCGGCACTGGGCGGCAGCCTGAACCAGCAGCAGCAGATCACGGTGGAGGTCGAAGGCCGCGAGCCGCAGCGCATGGAGGTGCTGCTGGAGGCCGACGCTCAGGCTGTGCGCGTGGCGCTGCTGGCACTGGGCCGCACCGTGGCGCGGCTGGATTGGGACGGGCGCGAGCTGCGCCAGGAACGGGCCGCGTGGTGGCCCGCGCAGGTGGCGGGCGAGCGCGTGCTCAGCGAGCTGCAACTGGCCCTGTGGCCGGTGCCGGCGCTGCGCGCGGCGCTGCCGCCGGGCTGGACGCTGCAGGAAGAGGCGCCGGGCTTGCGCCGCCTGTGCCGCAGTGGTGAGCCGGTGATCGAGGTGCGGCGCCAGGACGCGCATCGGCTGGCGCTGGTGCACCTGCGTGCGGGCTACCGGCTGTTGATCGAATCGCAGGATCTGCAGGAGGCAACGCCGTGAGTGGCCCCGCCGTGTATCTGGCCGCTTTGGGCGTGGTGAGCGCGCTTGGGCCGGGCGTGCAGGCGCTGCGCGCGGGCCTGTGGGCTGCCGAGCCCGGCGGCGTGTCGCCCACCGAAGCCTGTTCGCCCGGGCGCATGCTGGCACTGGGCTGCGTGCCCGGGCCGCTGCCGGCGCTGCACGAGGCGCTGCCTCGCGCCCTGCGCAGCCGCAACAACGCGCTGCTGGCCGCGGCGCTGCAGGAGCTGCGCACGGCGGTGGAGGGCGCCATCGCGCGCTTTGGCCCACGCCGCGTGGCGGTGGTGCTGGGCACCAGCGCCGCCGGGGTTGCCGAGGGCGATGCCGCGGCGCGCCGGCGGCTGAGCCATGGCGACTGGCCCGCGGACTACGACTACGCGCAACAGGAAATGGGCAGCGCGAGCGCCTTCCTCGCGCGCGAGCTGGGCACCTGCGGCCCGGCGCACGTGATCTCCACCGCCTGCTCCTCCGGCGCCAAGGCGCTGGCCTCAGGTGCGCGGCTGCTGCGCGCGGGCCTGGCTGACGCGGTCGTGGCCGGTGGCGTGGACGCGCTGGGCCGCCTGACGGTGGCGGGCTTCGGTGCGCTGGAGTCGGTCGCGGCGCAGCGCTGCAACCCGATGTCGGTGAACCGCTGCGGCATCAATATCGGCGAGGGCGCGGCGCTGTTCCTGATGACGCGCGAGCCCGGACCGGTGCGGCTGGCGGGGTGGGGCGAGAGCTCGGACGCCCACCACATGTCGGCGCCCGAGCCCAGCGGACGCGGTGCCGTCGAGGCCATGCGCCAGGCGCTGCAGCGTGCGGGCATGGCACCGCAGGCGGTGGACTACCTCAACCTGCACGGCACCGCCACGCCGCAGAACGACGCCATGGAAAGCCGCGCCGTGGCCGAGCTGCTTGGGCTGGATACGCCGGTGAGCTCCACGAAGCCGCTCACCGGCCACGCACTGGCGGCCGCCGGCGCCATCGAGGCCGCCATCGCCTGGCTGACGCTGGTGGACAACCCGCAGGGCCGGCTGCCGCCGCACTGGTGGGACGGGCAGCGCGATCCGGCGCTGCCGCCGCTGTGCCTGGCGGCGCCAGGCGAGACGCTGGGCCGCGCGCCGCGCCACGTGCTGAGCAATTCTTTTGCATTCGGCGGCAGCAATGCCGCGCTGCTGTTCGCAGGAGCCTGACATGAATCCCATCCAGGGTGCCGCGCTTGATGCCTACCTGCCGCACCGCGGTGCCATGAGGCTGATCGACCGCGTGCTGGTGGCCGACGAGGAACACGCCGTCGCGGAGGTGGACGTGCCGCTGGACGGGCTGTTCGTGAGCGACGCGCGGGTGCCTGCGTGGGTGGGCATCGAGTACATGGCGCAGACCGTGGCGGCCTGGGCCGGCGCCCGCACGGCGCGTGCCGGCGGTGCGCCGCGCGTGGGCTATTTGCTGGGCAGCCGGCGCTATGCCGCGCGTTGCGACAGCTTTGCCGGCGGCAGCACGCTGCGCGTCGAAGTGCGCTGCGAATTGATCGGCGATAACGGGCTGGGCCAGTTCAGCTGCAGCATCCAGGCCGCCGGCGACGGTGCCTTGCTGGCGACGGCCATGGTGTCGGTGTTCGAGCCCGCGCAAGAGCCGCCGCAGGAGCCGGCGCTGCCGCCCGGCGCCGCGGCAGTCACCGTGCAAGAGCCGCGATGAGCCCTCCGGGCACGGCCCAAGGAACAAGAGAAAGAGGAAGTTTCATGGACAAGAGCTGCGCCGAGGAGCGCACCGTCCTGGTGACAGGATCAAGCCGGGGTATTGGACAGGCCATTGCCTTGCGTCTGGCTCGCGAGGGCTACGACGTGGTGTTGCACGGGCGCAGCACCACGCCCGCGCTGGAACAGGCGGCCCAGGAGGTACGCGCGCTGGGCCGCCAAGCGCGCACGCTGTGCTTCGACGTGGCCGACCGGGCGGCGGCGGCGCAAGTGCTGCTGGACGATGTGCAGGCCCATGGCGCCCCCTACGGCGTGGTGTGCAACGCCGGCATCGCTTGCGACAACGCCTTCCCGGCCATGAGCGGCCAGGAGTGGGACCGCGTGGTGCATACCAACCTGGATGCCTTCTACAACGTGCTGCACCCCTTGGTGATGCCCATGGTGCAGCGCCGCCGTCCGGGGCGCATCGTGACGCTGGCCTCGGTGTCGGGGCTGGTGGGCAACCGCGGCCAGACCAACTACAGCGCGGCCAAGGCCGGGATCATCGGCGCGACCAAGGCGCTGGCCATCGAGCTGGCCAAGCGGGCCATCACTGTCAATTGCGTGGCGCCCGGGCTGATAGACACCGACATGGTGCCGGCCGAGGTGCTGGACGAGGCGATGAAGCTGATCCCGCTGCGGCGCATGGGGCGCCCGCAGGAGGTGGCGGCGCTGGTGGCCTTTCTGATGGGGCCGGACGCGGCCTACATCACGCGGCAAGTGATCTCGGTCAATGGGGGGATGGTGGGATGAAGCGCGTGGTCGTCACGGGCATGGGGGCCTTGAGCCCGCTGGGACACGACTGGCCCACGGTGCGCGAGCGGCTGCGCAGTGGCCGCAATGCGGTGCGCCGCATGCAGGAGTGGGACGTGTACGAGGGCCTGCACACCCGGCTGGGCGTGCCGGTGCCGGCGTTCGAATTGCCCGCGCACTACAACCGCAAGTCCACGCGCAGCATGGGGCGCGTGGCCGTGATGGGCACGCGCGCCAGCGAGCTGGCGCTGCAGGACGCCGGGCTGTTGGGTCACGCGCTGCTGCGCAGCGGGGGGATGGGCATCTCCTTCGGCTCCTCGGCCGGCACGCCCGCGGCCATCGGCGACTTCGGCCGCATGATCAAGGACAAGACCACCGAGGGCATCAACGCCAGCACGTACATCAAGATGATGTCGCACACGGCGGCGGTGAACATCGGCGTGTTCTTCGGCATCACCGGGCGCATCGTCACCACCAGCAGCGCCTGCACCTCGGGCAGCCAGGGCATCGGCTACGCGTTCGAGGCCATACGCTGGGGCCGCCAGGTGGCGATGCTGGCCGGCGGCGCCGAGGAGCTCGACGCCACTGAGGCGGCGGTGTTCGACACGCTGTTCGCCACCAGCGTGCGCAATGACCAGGCCGATCTCACGCCACGCCCTTTCGACGCCGAGCGCGACGGCCTGGTGCTGGGCGAGGGCGCCTGCACGCTGGTGCTGGAAGAGCTGGAACATGCGCTCGCGCGTGGCGCGCGCATCTACGCTGAGGTACTGGGCTACGGCACCAACAGCGATGGCGCGCACGTGACGCACCCCAAGCCGCACACCATGGCGCAGGCGCTGCGCATGGCGTTGCAGGACGCGGGGCTGCCGCCCACGGCCATCGGCTACGTCAATGCGCACGGCACCGCCACCGACCAGGGTGACGTGGCCGAGGCTGCGGCCACGAACGAAGTGCTGGGCGAGCGCGTGCCCATCAGCTCGCTCAAGAGCTACATGGGCCACACGCTGGGCGCGTGCGGGGCGCTGGAAGCGTGGATGAGCATAGAGATGATGCGCGAGGGCTGGTTCGCGCCCACGCTCAACCTGCAGCAGGTGGACCCGCGCTGCGCGCCGCTGGACCACATCATCGGCGAGGGCCGGTCGCTGCAGACGGACGTCGTGATGAGCAACAACTTCGCCTTCGGCGGCATCAACACGTCATTGATTTTCAGGCGCTGGGCGGCGTGACCCGGCCCGGCACCGGGCGAGAATGGAGGAGTCCTCAACCATGAGAAAAGCAATTGGGAGTAAAGCCATGAACCTGTTCAAGACCCTGGCCGTTGCCATCCTGTGCGTTGTCACCACCGTGCCCGCCCTGGCCCGCGACACCGAGTACAAGTTGCCCTTCGAGGACGTGCTGTCCATGCCCGAAGCCCAGGGCAAACTTGACGGGTCGGTAAAGTTCTATCTGAAGGGCCAGAAAACGCCCAAGGTTTTGGAAAAGTACGGCGACGACGTCACCAACCGCAAGACCAATGGGGTGGGCAAGGAGGATGTCTTCGGCTGCAAGTGGGCGGCGCTTTCGGCGCTTATCGCGCTGCAGGAAAAGGCCAAGCAGCAAGGTGCGAATGCCGTGATCGACATCGTCAGCTACTACAAGAAGGACGCCTTCAGCAGCCCGACCGATTACGAGTGCCATGCCGGCGCCGTCATCATCGGCGTGGCGCTCAAGGGCACTTACGCCAAGGTGGCTGACTGAGCGAGGTGGCGCAGCCGGTCTGGCTAGCGCTGCGGGCGCTACCACCTCAGGCAGCTGTCGGCGACGTGCCGCTGTGGCTGTCGACCTCGGAGCTTGGGGCTATCAGCACGCCTGGCCGGCGCGCGCAGTTCTTGGGTGCGCGACGCCTTATGCGCGAATTGCTGTCCGCCGCTCATGGCGGCAGGTCCTCTGCAGGCTTTGATCTGAGAGCGCCGCAGCTATGGAATGTGAGCAGAATGCCAGAGTGATTTCTGTGGCTCCATATTCATTGAATATATCCAAAGGATTTGTCGTGGGTCAGCAGCGGTGGGGATAGGGTTGTGTTGAAATAGTAATTCAATCGGTCGCAGTATATTTGGCTTGAAATTGAGGGGATGAGCTTGAATTATAAATATTTTGCTTTGGTGCTTGCTGTTTCGGCTTTGGCTGGTTGCTCCGCAAATCGGGTGGTGCGCTTTGTGACGCCATTTGATGCCGAGGCTGCTAGGAAGCAGTTGGAAGAAGGATCAAACAACGTCAAGGGCAGCGCTCTCATTCGGCAGGCGGGCGGTGGTGTCGTTACTTGTGCTGGTAAGCCTGTTTTCATGATGCCGGTTACTGCTGCTGCGAAGGAGTGGGCTGCGCAGGTTTACGGTACCAGCAGGGGAGGTTTTCATAATGCCCAAGGGCGGGATATTAAATTTAAGGGCCGTGACGACATGTTCGCCGCTGTGAAGACCGCTACGTGTGATGCGCAAGGTGGTTTCAAGTTTGATCGCGTGGCCGATGGACAGTTTTATGTATTCACGCGAATTACATGGGTGGTGGCCGGCTCGATTCAAGGCGGTTCTGTTATGCGCCCTGTGACACTGTCTGGAGGGCAAGTGGCTGAAATCGTGCTGTCACCCGACAGTCTCTAAAAGCTAGGCTGGAACGGCAGGCGGCCCATTTCTTCTGGCACGTAATTGTTGGATAGCCGGTAGCGACTTAAATAGATTTGCGCGGCCCGTTGTTCGGTGATCTGTGGTCTTGCCCCCGTATTCCCGGACACGGCCTATCCGTTGGTTAAGGCCTGACGTCGTTGCCGCCTGAACTCGCGCGGTGAGCACATTTTCAGGCTGGAGTGGGGATGTACCTCGTTGAAGTGCTCGAAGGCCGCGGGCAGTTGAGCCAGCACGGTTGCCGCGTCGGTCAGATCCATGCGGCTGACATAGTCGCGGCGGAAGGTGTTGACGAAGCTTTCGGCGATACCGTTACTTTGGGGGCTGCACACCGGCGTGCGGATGGGCGTCAGGCCCAGCGCACGGGCGATCTTGCGCGTGTCGGCGCTTGTGTAGGCCCCGCCGTTGTCCGACAGGAACTCCAGCGCATGCTGCGCCGGGATGGCGTCCACGGCGCCGAAGCGCTTTTCCACGGCCTCGATGAGCATGTCGCGCACCGGCTCGCCAGGCAGCCCCTTGCCCACCCAGGCGCGCCAGGCCATGACTTCGCGGTCACAGCAGTCCTTGGCAAACGTCGCCGTGACGACCTGGCCCGAGTCGCAGCGGATCTCGAAGCCGTCCGAGCACCAGCGCGTGTTGCTGGCCTGCACGCCCACCTTGCCGCTATGCGCACGGCTGGAGTGCCGCCGGCGCGGCGCACGCGGCAGCAGCAGCTTGTGCACGGCCATGACGCGGTACACGCGCTTGGCGTTGACGCGCGCCTGACCCATGGCCACGCGCTGGCGGTTCACCAGCGCGCACGCGCGCCGGTAGCCGTAGCTGGGCAGCTCGGCGAGCTGCTGCCGGATCTCAGCCACCAGTTCGCTGTCGTCCAGCACACGTGCTTTGCGGCCATCGCTCCAGCAGGGCGGTCGGTGCTTCAGAGTGTGGATGTGCGAGCGCGCCAGCCCCAACGCCTCACAGACGCCCTTCACAGGCCGTCCTTGGGCAATAAGGGCGAGCGCGCAATCAGCTTTTTTCCGCTGATGTGCTCCACAGCCTCCTTGAGGATTTCGTTTTCCAGCGTCTTCTTGCCCAGGATGCGTTGCAGCTTGGCGATTTCCGCGCGCGCCGCGGCCAACTCCGACGCTGGCACCACCTCTTCGCCGGCCGACACCGCGGTCAGTGCGCCTTGGCGCTCCAGCCGCCGCCACTGGACAGCAAGCCCGCCGACATGCCTTCCTGGCGCGCCACCAGCGACACCGACATCCCGGGCTCGTAGGTGCGCCGCACCAGTGCTGCCTTCTCCGCCGCGCTCCATCGCCGGCGGCGCTGAACCGTAGTGACTATCTCTACGGTGTCTGTATGCCTATTCGTACTCACAGTCTCTCTCCCGTCTCAAAGATAAGGGATAGACCGTGTCCGGTGATTCAGGGGGCCGGCTCAATCTGGTGCGCTGGCACATCGGCGTGCGACAAAACGACTGAGGCACGGGCCCATGCGCGCAGCGCCGCGGCTCTTGCCGGGCGCGCTCTGCGCATTCATTGCACAGCAGGGTGATTGCCCATGCAGTCCGGGTATTCCCACGCCTCCAGGCTCAAGGGGGCCGCCGCTGCGGCCATTGCCTCAATACCGCTGCCCAATCTAAGGTGGGGCCATCAACGCGGATGGGCGGTACTTATGCGTCACTGGCGTCTGCTGCGGTTCCTGTTGCCAGGGATGGCGATATTGGCTGGATGTGCCGACGTCCCGGGCTGGATGCTGCTTCAGCAGCGCGCCACCATCACCGACTTTCAGCATTTCAATAACGCGCCCATCAAGCATGCATTGCCGGTGGTGGAGTTGTCGGCCCAAACTGAGCGTGCCCTGCACGTTCCAAAATTGCCTGCAAGGGAAGCGCTGGAAGATTTATTGGAGCGCACCAATACCGTGGCGTTCCTGGTGGTGCAGCAAGGTCGCATCGTCTATGAGCGATATTTTCAGGGCTTTCGACCGGACAGCCTGGTGGCCTCATTTTCATTGGCAAAATCCGTGGTGTCTGCGCTGGTAGGTATTGCGCAGCACGAGGGTCAAATTTCAAGTGTTGAAGATCCTGTCACGCGTTATCTGCCGGAATTGCTGGCGCAGGACCCGCGCTATGCCCAGGTGCGGCTGCGTCACCTGCTGGAAATGCGCAGCGGCATTGCGTTCAAGGACGACTCGCGCATGCCCTGGGGCGACCCGGCGCGGTTTTACCTGACCCGAGACCTGGCGAGCTATGTGCGGCGCCTGAGGATCGAGCGGCCCGCCGACGAAACCTACCATTACAGCAATGCCGACACCCAACTGTTGGCGATGGTGCTGGAACGGGCCACCGGTATTCCACTGGCGCGTTACGTGCAGGATAAATTGTGGCAACCCATGGGTGCCGCCGCCGACGCGAGCTGGAGCCTGGACAGTTTCGAAAAAGGAATTCCCAAGGCTTTTTGCTGCCTGAATGCCACGCCGCGGGATTATGCGCGCATAGGGTTGGTATTTCTTAATCGCGGCTTTTTCAATGGTCGTCAAATCGTGCCGGCCGACTGGGTGGATCAGAGTATCGAGGTGCGTGAGCATCCAGGGCAGGATATGGTTTCGCGATGGAATGTGGATGTGCCGAGCGGGACTTTTTATACCTGGCAGTGGCGCCGTCAGCCTGCGGCCGGTTTCAAGCCTATGCCGCCCATCCATCCGGGGCCGAATTTCTTTGCCCAGGGGCTTTATGGTCAATATATTTTTGTCGCGCCTGAGCAGGACATGGTGATCGTGCGCTTGGGCAGAAACAGCGGTGGGCAGGATTGGCCGCGCCTGCTTGGGCGGCTGGCGTCACTGAATCCCCTGCCGGGCAAGGTGTCCGTTGCAAGCCGCTCCACGACTTCAGCGTCGTTCTGAGTGTGAGCTGAGCGCGTTGGGCGCGCTCCACGGGGAGTTGCGCCTTGCGCGGGCAGGCCCTGGGCGAATGCGATCATCGGCCGGACACCATTTCCGCCCTTCGCCCAACGCCATGAAGCCTGTGAGATTCCTGCGTGCCCTCGTTCCCGCAGCCGTGCTGGCCGGCATCGCCGCGCCGTGCATGGCAGATGACGGCGACCTGCCCCTGTGGGAGCTGGGCGCCGGCGCCACCGTGCTGCGGCTGCCGCACTACCGCGGCGCCGACCAGTCGCACACCTGGACGCTGCCGCTGCCCTACGTGGTCTACCGCGGCCCCATCCTGCGCGCCGACCGCGAAGGCGCCCGCGCCGTGCTGCTGCAGACCGACCGGCTGGACGTGGACCTGAGCCTCTCCGGCACGCCGCCCACGCGCAGCAGCGACAACGTGGCGCGCCGCGGCATGGCGGATCTGCCCACCATCGTGGAACTGGGCCCGCTGGTGAGCTGGACCGCCGCGCGCGGCGACGACTGGAAACTGGACCTGCGCCTGCCCGTGCGCGCCGCGCTGGGCGTGGGCAGCGAGGGCGGCTTCAAGGGCTGGATGGCGACGCCGCAGCTGCGCCTGTCGCTGCCCCAGGCCGGCGGCTGGCGCACGGCGCTCTACGGCGCGCTGGTGGCGCAGGACCGCCGCTACAACGAGGTCTTCTACAAGGTGTCGGCCTCGGAGGCGACGCCGGACCGCCCCGCCTACCAGCCCGGCGGCGGCCGTGCGGGCGGCTATCTGCAGGGCGTGGCCTCGCGGCGCTTCGGCCCGTGGTGGGTGGCGGGCTTTGCGCGCTGGGACACGCTGCGCGGCGCCTCCTTCGTCGACAGCCCGCTGGTGCGCCAGCGCGAGAACTGGTCCGCCGGCATCGCCGTGGCCTACGTGTTCGCGACGTCCTCACGCGAGGGGCAGGCGGAGGAATAAGCCGCAATGCGGCCAGGCCGCCCGCATGAACCGTGGCGCGGCCGGCCGGCACAATCCCGATTCCTGGTTTTCAAAGCATGTCCGGCATGAAACCGTCCACCGCTCTCGAACATCACCGGGCCGCCGTGCGCGCGGCGGTGCTGCGCCACCGCGCGGCCAACCCGCGGGTGTTCGGCTCCGCGCTGGAGCAGCGGGATACCGAGGGCAGCGACCTCGACCTGCTGGTGGACGCACTGCCTGGCGCCACCCTGTTCGACCTGGGGGGGCTGCAAGTCGAACTGGAGGAATTGCTGGGCGTGCCGGTGGACGTGCTCACGCCTGCTGATCTGCCTGCCAAATTCCGCGACGAGGTGCTGTCGCGGGCCCGACCCGTGTGAGCACGGCGTATGAGTGGGCAGCGGCTGGCTGATTACGTGGCGCACATGGCTGAGGCCGCAGGCTTGGCCTGCAGCTACGTCAAAGGTCTGTCCGAGCCCGGTTTCTTCGCCGACAAGCGCACGCAGCAGGCCGTCATCTTCAACCTGCTCATCATTGGCGAGGCCGCGACCAAGGTGCTCCTGGAGCATGCGGCATTCGCCGAACTGCACCCGCAGGTGCCTTGGCGCAGCATGAAAGGCATGCGCAACCGCCTCGCACACGGCTATTTCGACATCGATTTGGCGGTGGTGTGGCAGACGGTGCAGACGGCGCTGCCCAGCCTGCTGGAGCAGTTGGCCGCCTTGGAATTGGACGGCGGCCAAGCGCCGTCCTGAGCCCGTTATTGCGTGGGGGGCCTCCCGGCCCCGGCGCCGTCACATCAGCAGGTGCTCGCCCGCGTTCTCCCCGCCCAGGATCACGTAGTTCACCTTGCGCAGGTCGCGCAGCTCGCGCCCGCCGGCGTAGGAGATGGAGCTTTGCACGTCTTCGCGCATCTCGCGCAGCGTGTCGGCCAGCTTGCCCTTCACGGGCTCCAGGATGCGCTTGCCCTCCACGTGCTTGTACTCGCCCTTGTTGAAGTCCGAGGCCGAGCCGTAGTACTCCTTGAAGAGCTGCCCATCCACCTCCACCGTGCGGCCCGGGCTCTCCTCGTGGCCGGCGAAGAGCGAGCCCACCATCACCATCGCCGCGCCAAAGCGCACGCTCTTGGCAATGTCGCCGTGGTGGCGTATGCCGCCGTCCGCAATGATGGGTTTCGTCGCCACCCGCGCGCACCACTTCAGCGCCGAGAGCTGCCAGCCGCCCGTGCCGAAGCCCGTCTTCAGCCGCGTGATGCACACCTTGCCCGGGCCGATGCCCACCTTGGTGGCGTCGGCGCCCCAGTTCTCCAGGTCGATCACCGCCTCCGGCGTGCCCACGTTGCCGGCGATCACGAAGGCCTGCGGCAGCCGCTCCTTGATGTAGCCGATCATGCGCTGCACGCTGTCGGCGTGGCCGTGGGCGATGTCTATGGTGATGTAGTCGGCGCCCACGCCGTCGGCGGCCAGCCGGTCGATCGCGGCGCGGTCGGCCTCCTTCACGCCGGAGGAGATGGAGACGATCAGCCCCTGCTCGCGCATCGCGCGCGCGAAGGCGACGTTGTCCAGGTCGAAGCGGTGCATCACGTAGAAGTAGCCCTCGCGCGCCATCCAGGCGGCGATGCGCTCGTCGATGACCGTCTTCATGTTGGCCGGCACCACCGGCAGCTTGAAGCGGTGCGGGCCGAAGGCCACCGAGGCGTCGCACTCGGCGCGGCTTTCCACGCGGCAGCGGCGCGGCAGCAACAGGACGTTGTCGTAGTCGAAGATGTCCAAAGTAAGGCTCCAGAAGTCGTTCCAGAGGCGGCGCGTTGATGCAGTGCGCGGCCCAATGGCTGCGAGCGCTTGACCTGGAGCCCGGCGGTGCCCGCGAAGCCGTCAGCCAGGACGGTGCGGACACAAAAAACCGGGCTCCAAAAATTTGGGCCCGGTGGCGAATTCTACGCAGGCGAGCCCAGCGGGCCCATCGGCAAAGCCCCGTCGCCCAGCAAGGCCGCAAGGTCGGCGCTGGAGCGCTGGCCTATGGCCTCGCCCTGGCTGGCCAGCCACACCTGCGCATGGGCGCGGCCGCGGTCGCGCAGCGCCTCCATGAAAGGGCGATGCGCAATGATCTTGGTGTGCATGGGCAGCCCGGCAAGCTGCTCGTCGGCCTCGATCACGTGCACCCGCAGCGCCGCCACGCGCCGGCGCCAGCCCCAGCCGCGCCACGCGCCCTGGCGCGCCAGCACCTGCAACTGCTGCAGCCAGCGCAGCTCGTGCAGGAAGCAGGCGTTGAAGCCGATCTCCAGCGCGCGGTGCTGTATCTGCGACACGGTGCGCGGCAGCGCCCCGAACACCCGCGGGTTGAGCGTGAGGATCAGCAAGTCCGGCGCGTCCGTCTCGCAAACCAGCGGCAGCAGCGCCGGGTTGGCCGCGTAGCCGCCGTCCCAGTAGGGCTCGCCGTCAATCTCCACGGCCTGCATCAGCATGGGCAGGCAGGCCGAGGCCAGCGCCATCTCCACGGTCAGCTCCTGGCGCTTGAACAGCCGCAATTGCCCGGTGTTGGCGTTGGTGGCGGCAATGAAGATCTGCGGCCCGCGCGAGGCGCGCAGCCGCTCGAAGTCGATCTGCGACGACAGCAGCTTGCGCAGCGGGTTGAGGTTGAGCGGGTTGAGCGCGTAGGGCGACAGCAGCTTGGACCACTGCAGCATGGCCTGCGCGGCCGGGTGCAGGCTGGGGACTTCGTCCTCGCTGCGCGTTGGGCGCACGGCGCCGGCGGGCATCTGCTCGCTAACCGCGTGCCAGAAACGGTGCAGCGCCTCGCGCGCGCCCTCGGTGCCGCCGTCCAGCAGCCCGTGGGCCAGGACGATGGCGTTCATCGCCCCCGCGCTGGTGCCGCTCAGCGCCGCGATCTCCAGGTCGTTGCGGCGCAGCAACTCGTCCAGCACGCCCCATGTGAAGGCGCCGTGCGCGCCGCCGCCTTGCAGCGCCAGCGCCACGGGGCGGCGCGCGCCCTCGCGCCGCCAGGGCCACAGCCCCGCCAGTCCCGACGCGGCGCTCAACGCCCGCGCCCCTTGCGCTCGGCCGCGGCGGCCAAAAATTCGCCCAACAGGGGTTCGCTGTCCAGCCGGCGCGGGTGGGGCGCGTCGCCGGCCATGAATTCCGGGTGCCACTGCATGCCGAACACATAGCCCGGCCCGCGCCAGCGCACGGCCTCCACCACGCCGTCGGGCACGCCGCGGGCCTCCACCTCCAGCCCGTCGCCCAGGTCCTTCACCGCCTGGTGGTGTATGGAATTCACTTCGGCGAGCGTCGTCCCGCCATAGAGCTGCGACAGCCGGGAGCCCGGCGTGATCGCGATGTCGTGGAACTGCTGGTCGTAGCGCATGAGGTCGCGGTGGCCCACGGCGGCGGGCAGTTGAGTGGGAATGTCCTGGTAGAGCGTACCGCCCAAGGCCACGTTGATGAGCTGACAGCCCCGGCAAATGCCGATCACCGGCTTGCCCTCGGCCAGGAAGGCACGGAACAGCGCCATCTCGTAGCGGTCCCGGATGCGGTCGCCGTGCCAGTCGTCGTGCAGCGGGTCTTCGCCGTAGCTGGCGGGGGCGACGTCGTTGCCGCCCTGCAACACCAGGCCGTCCAGCTCGCGGGCGTAGTCGGCCAGGTTCACCTCGCGCGGCAGCAGCAGGCCCTCGCGCTCGATGGCCGGGATCATCAGCGCCAGCACTTGCGGCTTGTGCAGGATCCAGTGCGCCACCGACTGCTCCAGGTAGTGCAGCGTGCGCGTGAACACGCCGCCGGAGTCGGCTTGCGGGGCTTGCGGGTAGTAAATCCTGGCCGAGATGCCTATGAGCAGGGGTGCCATGCGCCCTGCGTAGCGAATGCAATGCCCGGGGCGAACCCCCGTGTAACAGGGGGTGGCTACTTAGAATGCCACATGGGTTCCCCGTCGCTTTTCTCTGAAGACCAGGCCGCCGCGGCCTCCGCCGCCGGTGCGCCCCCGGTGTCCAACGCGCTGCTGCGCCACCTCAACCCGGAGCAGCTCGCCGCCGTCACGCTGCCCGCGCAGCCGGCGCTCATCCTGGCCGGCGCCGGCTCCGGCAAGACGCGCGTGCTCACCACCCGCATCGCCTGGCTGCTGCAGACCGGCCAGGTCTCGCCCGGCGGGCTGCTGGCCGTGACCTTCACCAACAAGGCCGCCAAGGAAATGATGGCGCGCCTGACCGCGCTGCTGCCCCTGAGCGTGCGCGGCATGTGGATAGGCACCTTCCACGGCCTGTGCAACCGGCTGCTGCGCGCGCACTGGAAGCAGGCCGGGCTGCCGCAAAGCTTCCAGATCCTGGACGCCTCCGACACCGTCTCCGCCGTCAAGCGCGTCATCAAGGCCATGAAGCTGGACGAGGAGCGCTTCGTGCCCAAGCAGGTGAGCTGGTTCATCGCCGCCTGCAAGGAAGAGGGCAAGCGCCCGCGCGACGTCGAGGCGCTGGACCCGCACACCCGCCAGCTCGTCACCATCTACGCCGCCTACGAGGACCAGTGCCAGCGCGAGGGCGTGGTGGACTTCGCCGAGCTGATGCTGCGCAGCTACGAGCTGCTGCGTGACAACGAGGCCCTGGCCGCGCACTACCGCCAGCGCTTCCGCCACTTGCTGGTGGACGAGTTCCAGGACACCAACCGCCTGCAGTACGCCTGGCTGAAGATGCTTGCGCCCCCGGGCGGCGGCCAGGGCGTGTTCGCCGTGGGCGACGACGACCAGTCCATCTACGGCTTCCGCGGCGCGCGCGTCGGGAACATGTCCGACTTCGAGCGCGAGTACCGCGTGCAGACCATCGTCAAGCTGGAGCACAACTACCGCAGCTACGGAAACATCCTGGACGCCGCCAACGGGCTGATCGCCCGCAACAGCCGCCGCCTGGGCAAGAACCTGCGCACCGAGGCCGGCCCCGGCGAGCCCGTGCGCGTGCACGAGAGCGTGAGCGACCACGCCGAGGCGCAGTGGCTGATCGAGGAGGCCCAGCTCCTGCACCGCGGCGGCCTTGCGCGCAGCGAGATCGCCGTGCTCTACCGCTCCAACGCGCAAAGCCGCGTGCTGGAAAGCGCGCTGTTCAACGCCGGCATCCCCTACCGCGTCTATGGCGGCCTGCGCTTCTTCGAGCGCGCCGAGGTCAAGCACGCGCTGGCCTACCTGCGCCTGCTGGAGAACCCGCACGACGACACCAGCTTCCTGCGCGTCGTGAACTTCCCCGCGCGCGGCATAGGCGCGCGCAGCGTGGAGCAGCTCACCGACGCCGCCCGCGCCAGCGGCCGCAGCCTGCACCAGAGCGTGGGCGCCGTCACCGGGCGGGCCGGCGCCAACCTCGCGGCGTTCAACCACCTCATCCTGCAACTGCGCGAGCAGACCAAGGGGCTGACGCTGCGCGAAATCATCAAGCGCATGCTGGACGCCAGCGGGCTGCTGGACTTCTACCGCACCGACAAGGACGGCCAGGACCGCATCGAGAACCTGGAAGAACTGGTCAACGCCGCCGAGGCCTTCGTCACCCAGGAGGGCTTCGGCAAGGAGGCCGTCGCGCTGCCCGTGGACGAGCTGCGCCCCGAGGGCGAGGAGGCCATAGGCGCCGACCTGCTGCCCGACGCCGAGACGGGCGAGATCGTCAGCCCCCTGGCGGCGTTTTTGAACCACGCCTCGCTGGAGGCGGGCGACAACCAGGCGCAGGCCGGGTCGGACGCCGTGCAGCTCATGACCGTGCACTCGGCCAAGGGCCTGGAGTTCGACGCCGTGTTCATCACCGGGCTGGAAGAGGGCCTGTTCCCGCACGAGAACTCGCTGTCCGACGCCGACGGGCTGGAGGAGGAGCGGCGGCTGATGTACGTGGCCATCACGCGCGCCAGGAAGCGCCTGTACCTGAGCTTCAGCCAGACGCGGCTGCTGCACGGGCAGACCCGCTACAACGTCAAGAGCCGCTTCTTCGACGAGCTGCCGGATGCCGCGCTCAAGTGGATCACCCCGCGCACCGGCTTCCAGGGCGCCACGTCCTTCACGCCGCGCCAGGCGTGGCAGCACGGCTCCAGTGCCGGGGCCGGGTTCCAGGCCCGCAAGGAGCCCGCGCCGTCCAAGCTCATCCCGAAGGCCGTGCCCTCGCATGGGCTCACCGTGGGCAAGGCCGTGTTCCACAACCGCTTCGGCGAAGGCGTGGTCGTCACGCTGGAAGGCAGCGGCGAGGACACGCGGGCCGAAGTGAATTTCGGCCGGCATGGGCGCAAGTGGCTGGCCTTGTCGGTGGCCAAGCTCACACCCATTGACTGACAACAACCTTAGCGGCCGGCGCGCAATATCGAATTTGTTGCGCGCCGGCCACGAATTCTCCATATTTTTTTGCTTGAGCCATTTCAGAATGAACAGCTCAAGCCCGATATAGATCGAATTCAAAAAAATCGTTCATAAGTTCACGGGCAGTTGACACTGCGGTAACAGTTACTTTCGACTCCGGCGGGACATTAGCTTGTTTCTCAAAGCCTGGGCTCTCTTTTGATTGGTTGCCCTGCGTGTTTATTCGCGCGGGTTTTCCGGGGGCGCAGGTAGCCGCGGAAAATAAACCTCAAAGGAATCACATGAACCTGTTTTCCTCATTCGGCATATCCCAGCGGCTATATGCCGTGTCGGCCGTGCTCATATTGGCGCTGACGACGCTGGCCGTGACGTCCTGGAGCCAGTTGCGCAGTGTCGAGCATCTGGCCGCCAATGCCGGTGAGGTGCGCATGCTGCAGCTTGAGCGCATTGCCAGTACCGAGCTCAGCGTGACGCAAGTGCTGCTGGACCTGCGCCACGCCATGCTGGTGCACGATCGTGACGACGTCGAGGCCATGGCCCGCGACATCATGAGCAAGCGCGAGCAAATCACGCGCAACGACAACGCCTTCCTCAACGATATTCCCGACCAGGCCGGCAAAGACGCTTTCCGCGATATCTGGCTGAAAATGCAGCAGGACACCTGGCCGGTGGCCGAGGCCAATTTGCAGATGGTGCGCGACGGCCAGCGTGAAGAAGCCTTCAAAATGCTGAAGGCCAAGACCATTCCCACCTTTACCCATATGCAGCAATGGCTGAGCGAAGCTCGCGCCAAGCAAAGCCAATTGCTGGGCACGGAAGTGGGTGATATTCAAAAGGCGGCGCAAAGCACGCGCACCCTGCTGGTCAGCCTGGTGGTGATGATTGCCACGGGCCTGCTGGCGTTTTCCTGGTATATCGGCCGCCGCCTGCGCAGCCGCGTGGCCGAATCGCAGAAGGTGGCCGAGCGCGTTCGCGACGGCGACTTCACCGTGCCGGTCGTGGACGACCGCAATGACGAGTTCACCCCGCTGCTGCACGCCATGGGCAGCATGCAGGCCTCGCTGACCGACGTGGTGCGCAGCGTGCGCAGCAACGCCGAGGGCGTGGCCGTGGCCAGCGCGCAGATCGCGCAGGGCAACCAGGACCTGAGCCAGCGCACCGAGCACCAGGCCTCCGCGCTGCAGGAGACCGCCGCCTCCATGGACGAGCTGGGCAGCACCGTGCGCCACAACGCCGACAACGCCAGCCAGGCCGACCAGTTGGCGCAGGGCGCCTCCGCCGTGGCCGTCAAGGGCGGCCAGGTGGTGGCGCAGGTGGTGGACACCATGCGCGGCATCGAGGACAGCTCGCGCAAGATCGCCGACATCATCGGCACCATCGACGGCATCGCCTTCCAGACCAACATCCTGGCGCTCAATGCCGCGGTGGAAGCGGCGCGGGCCGGCGAGCAGGGCCGCGGCTTCGCCGTCGTGGCCGGCGAAGTGCGCAGCCTGGCGCAGCGCAGCGCCGAGGCGGCCAAGGAGATCAAGGGCCTGATCACGGACAGCGTGGAGCGCGTGAGCCAGGGCTCCAGCCTGGCCAACGAGGCCGGGGCCACGATGGCCGAGGTGGTGACCTCCATCCGCCGCGTGACCGACCTCATGGGCGAGATCAACAGCGCCAGCGCCGAGCAAAGCCGCGGCGTGGCGCAGGTCAGCGAGGCCGTGACGCAGATGGACCAGGTGACGCAGCAGAACGCGGCCCTGGTGGAGGAGAGCGCCGGAGCCTCGGAGAGCCTGCGCACGCAGGCGCAGCGCCTGGTGCAGGCGGTGTCGGTGTTCCGCCTGGCCCAGGGCCAGGGCGAAGCCGCCGCGTTCGTGTCCGAAGCGAGGCCTTACCAGCCCGCCATGGCCGTGAAGCCGCGCGCCGCAGCGGCGCAGGGCAAGGCGGGGCGGCCGGGCTTCACGCCCAAGGTCACGTCCAAGCCGGCGGCTGCGCTGCCCAGGCCGGAAATGGCCGAAGCCGGCGGCGATACCGACAACTGGCAGTCCTTTTGAGCGGGAGAAACCGACATGCAAAACACTTCATTGACGCCCGTGCCGGGCTCCAGCGTCGCGCATGCCCAGGCCTTGCAACCGCCGTCCTCCCAGGGCGCCGGGCGTGAGTTCCTTGCGTTCAAGCTGGGCGGCGAGGAGTACGGCATAGACATCCTGCGGGTGCGCGAGATCCGCTCCTACGAGGCGCCCACGCGCATTGCCAACGCGCCGGATTTCGTCATGGGCGTGATCAACCTGCGCGGCGTCATAGTCCCGGTGGTGGACATGCGGGTGAAGCTGGGGCTGGCGTCGCCGCGCTACGACGAATTCACCGTCGTGATCGTGCTGAGCATTGGCAACCGGGTGGTGGGCATGGTGGTGGACAGCGTGTGCGACGTCATCACGCTGGGCGCGGCGCAGATGCTGCCCGTGCCGGACTTCAACGCCCACGTGTCCGCGGAGCACCTGATGGCCATCGGTTCGCTGGACGAGCGCATGCTCATCCTGGTGGACATCGAGCGGCTGATGACCAGCGCCGACATGGCGCTGTTCAACACGCCTGCGGCCCTGGCGCATTGAGCGCCGCCGGGCTTTTGTTCCCACTGGCGCGGGGAACAGACCGTCATCCCGGCGAAGGCCGGGGTAGGCATTTTTGTATTTCCCGCGCGAGCGGAAATAAACCGCACATTGCCCAACCAAGCACAGGCTGGAAAAAATAATGCGGTCTCCGGGCGAGGGTCCAGTGTCGTCCGGAGAAATTGGTTTTTCAGGCAGCCTGAAAGCCGAGGCGTTTCGCACCCCACTTCGTCATTCCCGCGAAGGCGGGAATCCGGCCCCACACCAGAGCGAAGGGGCAAAGCAGGAAAAACGCGGTTTTTGGACCTTGTGACGCCGGCCCATGGGCTGACGGCCGGCTTGGGGGCCGCCTGGATTCCCGCCTTCGCGGGAATGACGACTTCCGGGGGCGCTGCGCGTCTGTCTCCGGCTGGCGCTTGTCCACTTTCCCCGGACAGCCCTGTGCTTGTGCGGGATGACAAAGTAGTCAGCGCAACTCACTGGCTGCGGCTGACACCAAAAGGTTTTTCCGGGCGGCATTGCAGCGTTCGTGTATCCCGACTCTATCCGCCGGCACAGTTTTTCCCCGCTCGCGCGGGAAATACCCGTCTATATAGATGTAATCCCAAAGGTAATCCGGTTTTTCCCCGCTCGCGCGGGAAATACTCCCGTTTGAAATCCGAAGGAAGGACCGATGACGGTTTATCCCCGCTCGCGCGGGAAATACTCCAGCAGTTCGTTGAGAGCCTGGCTCGACAGCGGTTTATCCCCGCTCGCGCGGGAAATACCAGCCGATGCCGCAGGGACCGAACGTGTCTGTCGGTTTATCCCCGCTCGCGCGGGAAATACGGCGCCGGCTTGCCCTCCAGACCCGCCACAGCCGGTTTATCCCCGCTCGCGCGGGAAATACATGCGGGCGCTCCAGGGTGGTGATGTCGATGACGGTTTATCCCCGCTCGCGCGGGAAATACGCCGCAAGTGCCGCCGCTCCATCAATAACCCGCGGTTTATCCCCGCTCGCGCGGGAAATACGTGGTGCGCTGCTCGGCCTCATCTAGGATTTCCGGTTTATCCCCGCTCGCGCGGGAAATACCGTCGTGACAGCGTCGGCAGCGTCGATGATCCCGGTTTATCCCCGCGCGCGCGGGAAATACGTGGTGAGGACGTTGCGGGCGTTGGCGGCCAGCGGTTTATCCCCGCTCGCGCGGGAAATACATGTGCAGGTTTTGATTCGCGGCGTCAAGCGGCGGTTTATCCCCGCTCGCGCGGGAAATACGGTTTGTGCCCCGGGGTCTTTTTTTATCGCTTCGGTTTATCCCCGCTCGCGCGGGAAATACACGGTTTTGCACCTCATGCAGCGCCGACATGACGGTTTATCCCCGCTCGCGCGGGAAATACGGGTGCTGCAATGCCTTGACCCTGAGTTTGGGCGGTTTATCCCCGCTCGCGCGGGAAATACCTCAACACCGGCACGACCTGGGAGCGCTGGGCCGGTTTATCCCCGCTCGCGCGGGAAATACCGGATTGCCACCCACTGCGAGGCGTTGGCCTGCGGTTTATCCCCGCTCGCGCGGGAAATACTAAAGAAAAGCATTGGAATTGGTATCAATCGTCGGTTTATCCCCGCTCGCGCGGGAAATACGCTATGACCAAGCCCGCCACGCCACTTTCATTCGGTTTATCCCCGCTCGCGCGGGAAATACACCGGCCTGGTTGTGTTCCGATCAAAAAGGCACGGTTTATCCCCGCTCGCGCGGGAAATACTCTACTTCTAACCCGTTGATTTCAAACGTGTTTTTCGGCCCCGTCCGATCTACCGAAAAACACGCCTGATGCCGATCAAGTTGTTAAGGAGCGTCGCCGCGGAGTGGAGGCGGTTCAGGGGAGGGGTTTACCGCGGCCGTGCGTGACGGCGGGCGATGGCGATCAAGGCTTTTAGTCGCCCCCCGCCACCACGTCCACCGTCTTCTCAATCACTTTCCCGGTAACGGAAACCCCGGTGCTCACCACGGCCCCGGTCACGGAGATCGCCGCACCCGCCGCGGCGCCGGCCACGGAAACGACGGCGCAGCCGGAACACAGCAGCGAGGCGGCCAGCAGGCCGGCGAAAAGGGAAAACTTTGATTTCATGGGGCGCAATTGTCGCGGCCGCCGTGTTGCAGCCTGTGGCTCCCATTTCACGAAATCGACACGGGCGCGACATGAGACCGTCATGCCGGGCGCCGACACTGCCGCCGTCGCTGCTGCACCTTGCGTGCAGCGCCCAACTCAGCAGTTCACCCCCGGAGCAGTTCCCATGGCTTACCTGAGCGAAAGCTTCCTGGCCGCGTCGCGGCTGGCGCTGGGCTTGCCGGCTGAGGCCGCGCCGCGCGGCCGCCGTGCATCCCAACAAAAAGACCGCCAGGCCCGCAAGGCCGAGGCGGTCAGTCCGCTGCGCTATCCGGCCCTGATGCCTGCAGCGCTGCTGCCGGCGTTCACGCCGCCCCGTTCGTCGGCGCCTGGTCGTTAGGCTGGTCCGTGCTGGCCGCAGTCGTCGTCCAGCCGAAGCTGTCGCTGAAGGTGAAGTACAGCGACACGTAGAAGGCGCAGCTGAACATCAGCCCCGCCGGCAGCGCCGCAATGCCCGCCATCTGCCGCGCCCCCAGCAGCGCGAACACGGTGCCCACCAGCAGCGTAAAGGCCACCACCAGCACCACCCAGGCCAGGCCGTAGACCAGCAGCGCGCCGCGGTTGCGCCAGCAGGCGATCCAGCTCGAAAAGAGCGACTGCGCCGTCCCCTGCTGCCCCCACCACACCAGCGCGGGCGCGTGCCAGAAGGGCAGCGCCAGCAGCGTGGTCAGCGCCACGCGCAGCAGCAATCCGAACTGCAGCCGTGCGTCCGTCAGCAGCACGCCGGGCTCGCCGCCCTCGACCATCATTTCCACGTGCAGTTGCTCGAAGCTGCCGCCGTCCACCCAGTCGCACAGGGCCGCGATGAAGGCCGTGGCCAGGCCATAGACCACGCACAGCTTGATCAGCTCGCGCCGCCGCGCCTTCTGCCGGCCGCCGACCAGCTCCACGTACTGGCCCGGATGCACCGGCTTGCCGCCCAACGCGCCGCGTGTGGCCACCATGAAGGCCAGCGACAGCAGCGGCAGCGCCATCATCACCACGATGGGTCCGACCACCGGCAGCGACATCACGAACAGCGCCACGAACAGGAAGGACAGGAACAGCAGCGTGAAGCCCATGGGCCTGCGCATGAACAGCGCAAAGCCGCGCCGCACCCACAACACGCCTTGCCTCGCCGGCAGGGTTTGCAGCAGCAGGGGCGGAGGGGGCAGCGGCAGGGAGCTCATTCGTCGCGTTGGCCTTGCGGGTGCCACGGAGTGGCGATGCGTGCACGCAGCACGCGCTCGAAATGCGTGGGGTCGTGCGGCTTGAGCATGCTGGCGTCGCGCGGCAGGTGCAGGTCCCACAGGCGGGAAACCCAGAAGCGCAGCGCGCCCGCGCGCAGCATGGCGGGCATCAGCCGCCGCTCGGTGCTGCTCAGGGGCCGCACGCGCTCGTAGGCGGCCACGAACGCCACCGCACGCTCGTCCACGCCGCGGCCGCTGTCCAGGTCCAGGCACCAGTCGTTCAGGCACACGGCGATGTCGAACAGGTAAGTGTCGACACCGGCGAAGTAGAAGTCGAAGAAGCCGGTGAGGCGCTCGCGGCCGGGCAGGCCCTCGAACATCACGTTGTCGCGGAAGAGGTCCGCGTGCACCGGGCCGCGCGGCAAGCCGGCGTGGGCGGCAGAGGCGGCCAGCTCCGTCTGGAAGGCCAGCTCCTCGGTGATCAGCGCCTTCTGGTCGTCGGTGAGGAAGGGCAGCACCACCGGCACCGTTTCCTGCCACCAGGGCAGGCCGCGCAGGTTGGGCTGCGCCAGCGGGAAGTCGGCGCCGGCCAGGTGCATGCGGGCCAGCATCTCGCCGACCTGCTCGCAGTGGTGCAGGTCGGGGGCGAGCTGGTGGCCGCCGGGGAGCTTGTTGACCAGCGCGGCGGGCTTGCCGTTGAGCTGGTGCAGGATCTGGTCGTTGTCGTCCGAGCGCGGCTCAGGCACGGGGATGCCGCGCTGCGCCAGGTGGCGCATGAGGTGCAGGTAGAAGGGCAACTGCTCGTAGGTCAGGCGCTCGAACAGCGTGAGCACCCATTCGCCCTGGGTCGTGGAGACGAAGTAGTTGGTGTTCTCAATGCCCGCGCCAATGCCGCGCAGCGCGGTGAGCTGGCCCACGTCCAGCGTGGAAACGAAGGCCGCGGCCTCCTCGAACGACACCTCGGTGAAGACGGCCATGGATCAGAAATTGAAAACGTTCCAAACGCGCTGCCCAACGGCGCCGCGGCTGCTGCTCGGCCCGGCGCTGGGGTCGCGCCCGCCGCTTTCGGGAATCACTTCGTAGGCCGCGCCCTTGCGCGGCTGCACGTGGATGCGCTGGGTCTGGCCGCGCACGCGCAGCTCCTCCACGCGCACGCCTTCGTCCTGGACGACCACGTGCTGCACGTTGGGCTCCGGCGGCAATTGGCGCTCGGCGGGCGCCGCCTCGGGTTGGGCGGCCAGCGGCAGCGCCGCGCTCAGCGCGGCCAGCAGCACCGCGGCAGGGCGGAAGAAGGCGTTCATGCCGCCATTGTAGGAGCCGGCCTGCGCCCGCCCTGGCCGCATGGCACAGGCCGCGCGCTGATTGACAATCCAGCGGATGAGCGAGAACAAGACCCTGCTGCTGGTGGACGGCTCCAGCTACCTCTACCGCGCCTACCACGCGCTGCCGGACCTGCGCGGCCCCGCCGGCGTGCCCACCGGCGCGCTGCACGGCATGGTGGCCATGATGCAGCGCCTGCGCGAGCAGGTGCCCGCGGCGCACGCGGTGTGCGTGTTCGACGCCTCCGGCCCAACCTTCCGCGACGAGTGGTACCCCGACTACAAGGCGCAACGCGCGCCCATGCCCGAGGCACTGGCCGAGCAGATCGAGCCTATTCATGAAGTGGTGAAGCTGCTGGGCTGGCCGGTGCTGCAGGTCAGCGGCGTGGAGGCCGACGACGTCATCGGCACGCTCGCGCGCGTGGGCGAGGCGTCCGGCCACGAGGTGGTCGTCTCCACCGGCGACAAGGACTTGGCCCAACTGGTCACGCCCAAGGTCTCGCTCATCAACACCATGAGCAACGAGCGGCTGGACGAGGCCGGCGTGCTGGCCAAGTTCGGCGTGGCGCCGGACCGCATCGTGGACTACCTGACCCTCGTGGGCGACACGGTGGACAACATCCCCGGCGTCGAGAAAGTCGGCCCCAAGACAGCCGCCAAGTGGCTGGCCGAGCACGGCTCGCTGGACGGCGTGATCGCCGCGGCCGACAAGATCAAGGGCGTGGCCGGCGAGAACCTGCGCAAGGCGCTGGAGTGGCTGCCGCAGGGCCGGCGCCTGGTGACGGTGCGCTGCGACTGCGACCTCGCCACCCACGTGCCCGGCTGGCCCTCGCTGGACGCGCTGGCGCTGCGCCCCGTGCAGCGCGACGACCTCCTGGCCTTCTACACGCGCTACGGCTTCAAGACCTGGAAGCGCGACCTGGAGGAGGCCATCGCCATGGAAGGCCGCGCCGACGCGCAGGGCGACCTGGTGACGCTCATGGAAACGGCCAGCGCCCCGGTCGAGAAGCGCTACGAGACCGTCCTCACCATGGAAGCGCTGCAGGCGTGGATTGAAAAGATCGACGCCGCGCCGCTGAGCTCGCTGGACACCGAGACCGACTCCCTGGACGCGCTGCGCGCCAACATCGTGGGCCTGTCGCTGTCGGTGGAGCCGGGCGAGGCCTGCTACGTGCCGCTGCGCCACGACTACGCGGGCGCGCCCGACCAGCTTCCGCTGGACGTGGTGCTCGAAAAACTGCGCCCCTGGCTGGAGGACGACAAGAAGCCCAAGCTGGGCCAGCACGCCAAGTACGACCTGCACGTGTTCGAGAACGTGGGCATCACGGTGCGCGGCTACGTGCACGACACGCTGCTGGAGAGCTACGTGCTGGAGGCGCACAAGCCGCACTCGCTGGAGAGCCTGGCCGAGCGCCACCTCAACCGCAGCGGCCTGAGCTACGAGGACTTGTGCGGCAAGGGCGCCAAGCAGATTCCGTTCGCGCAGGTGGACATCGAGCGCGCCTCCGAATACGCCTGCGAGGACGCCGACCTGTGCCTGCAGGTGCACCGCGCGCTGTGGCCGCGGGTGGAGGCCGACAGTGGGCTGCTGCACGTCTACCGCGAGATCGAGATGCCCATCTCCGCGCTGCTGGCGCGCATGGAGCGCACGGGGGTGCTGATCGACAGCGAGGTGCTTGCCAAGCAAAGCCACGCCCTGGGCCAGCGGCTGCTGGCGCTGGAGCAGGAGGTGCACGATCTCGCCGGCCAGCCCTTCAACCTGGGCAGCCCCAAGCAGCTCGGCGAAATCCTGTTCAACAAGCTGGGCCTGGCGCCGGTGAAGAAGACGGCCAGCGGCGCGCCGTCCACCGACGAGGAAGTGCTGGAAAAGCTGGCGCTGGACCACCCGCTGCCCGCGCGGCTGCTGGAGCACCGCGGCCTGGCCAAGCTCAAGAGCACCTACACCGACAAGCTGCCGGCGATGGTCAACCCGCAGACGGGCCGCGTGCACACGACCTACGCGCAGGCGGTGGCGGTGACGGGGCGCCTGTCCAGCAACGAGCCCAACCTGCAGAACATCCCCATCCGCACGCCGGAAGGGCGCCGGGTGCGCGAGGCCTTCATCGCGCCCAAGGGCTGCGTGATCGCCAGCGCCGACTACTCGCAGATCGAGTTGCGCATCATGGCCCACATCAGCGGCGACGAAGGTTTACTGCGCGCCTTCACCGAGGGCGACGACGTGCACCGCGCCACCGCCGCCGAGGTGTTCGGGGTGGCGGCGGCGGACGTCAACAGCGAGCAGCGCCGCTATGCCAAGACCATCAACTTCGGCCTGATCTACGGCATGAGCGAGTACGGCCTGGCGCGGCGCCTGGGCATAGAGAACAAGGCCGCGCGCACCTACATAGAGCGCTACTTCGCGCGCTATCCGGGCGTGAAGCGCTACATGGACGAGACGCGCGCCACGGCCTCCGAGCGCGGCTTCGTGGAGACGGTGTTCGGCCGCCGGCTGTACCTGCCGGAAATCCGCGGCGGCAACGGCCCGCGCCGGGCCGAGGCCGAGCGCCAGGCCGTCAACGCGCCCATGCAGGGCACGGCGGCGGACCTGATCAAGCTCGCCATGCTGGCCGTGCAGCGGGCGCTGGACGAGCAGGGCAAGCTCACGCGCATCGTCCTGCAGGTGCACGACGAGCTGGTGTTCGAGGTGCCGGAAGCGGAGCTGGACTGGGTCAAGGCCGAGGTGCCCAGGCTCATGGCGGGCGTGGCGCAGTTGAAAGTGCCGCTGCTGGCCGAGGTGGGGGTTGGGCGCAATTGGGACGAGGCGCATTGAGGGCGGCGGAGCGTCGCGCCCACTGACGCCAGGCTGACGCACCGGCCGCCGCCGCCGCGGGCGGTTGCTAAGATGCGCGCCCCCCACCCGCCGCGCCTGCCGTGGCGCGGCCCGTCCTTACTGTTGACCGCGTGACGAACGCGGTCGCCCCCTGTTCCATGACGCTTGCGTACATCGTTGTCGCCACGCTGTTGGGCGGTCTGCTGTCGGTCCTGATCGCTGCGCAGCTCACGCTCAGCGTGCTTGGGCGGCTGGTCAAGAGCCTGGTGAGCCTGTCCGCGGGCGTGCTGCTGGGCACGGCGCTGATCAACGTGTTGCCCGAGGCTTTCGAGGGGGACGCGGACCCGCACAGCCTGTTCCTGGCGCTGCTGGCCGGCTTGCTGTTCTTCTTCCTGCTGGAAAAGGCCGAGCTCTACCGCCACGGCCACCACCACGAGGGCGACGACCCGCACCACCACCACCACCACGGCTTCGACGCCGAGCAGGCCGGCAAGGGCGGCTGGAGCGTGCTGCTGGGCGACAGCATCCACAACTTCTGCGACGGCATCATCATCGCCGCGGCCTTCCTGTCGGACACGCAGTTGGGCATCGCCACGGCGCTGGCGGTGATCCTGCACGAGATACCGCAGGAGGTCGGCGACTACATCGTGCTGCTCAACGCCGGCCTCTCCCGGCAGCGCGCCCTGGTCTACAACGCCATGTCGGGCCTGGCCTCCGTGGTCGGCGGCGTGGTGGGCTACCTGGTGGTGGAGCCCTGGAAGCCGCTGTTCCCCTACCTCCTGGTCGTGGCCTCCAGCAGCTTCATCTATGTCGCGGTGGCGGACCTGCTGCCGCAACTGCAGCGGCGCTTGAGCCTGCGCGACACCCTCGCGCAACTGGGCTGGCTCGCCACGGGCCTGGGCGTGGTGCTGGTGGCCACGCGCATGCTGCACCACTGACGTCCAGGCGCCCGGCGCGGCGGCGGTGCCCATGGCGGCCGTTGACGGCGCAAAGAAAAACGCCGGGGCGCGGTAATCCACGCTCCCGGCGCCAAGCCTCTGACGCCGCGCGCTGCAGCGGCTGCGCGCGGCTCTCCCTGTGAGTCCGTATCAGCGCACGACCAGCACGGGGATGGTGGCGTGCGTGAGCACCTTCTGCGTCTCGCTGCCCAGCAGCAGCGCCGCGACGCCGCGGCGGCCGTGCGAGGCCATGACGATGAGGTCGCACGCCTGCTCCTTGGCGTGCTCGCAAATGGCTTCCCAGGGGTGCAGCGCCTCGATGGTGTGGGCCTTGCACGCGACGCCGGCGGACTGCGCCGCCTCCAGCACGCTGTTGATGCGCTGGCTGGCGATGCGCTCCTGCGCGTCGAAGAACTCCTGCGGCGGCGTGGGCTGCATCTCCGAAATGGCGCCGTAGGGGAAGGGCTCCTTGGCGCTGAGCGCGAGCAGCTCCGCGCCGCACAGCTTGGCCAGCTCTATGGCCTGGCGCACGGCCTTGGCGGTGATTTCGGAACCGTCGGTGGGAACCAGGATGCGCTTGTACATAGATCGATCTCCTTTTTCTGTGCCCTCGTTCGAAAGGGCCGTGTAAGAAGTGTCGCGCCGCGGCGGGGTCTTGCCTTGACGGGGGTCAAGCCCTGGCCACGGGCCTTGCCGGGTCGGAGCACCACTCGCTCCAGGAACCGGGGTAGAGCGGGCTGCCGGCCCATCCGGCGTGCTCCAGCGCCAGCAGGTTGTGGCAGGCGGTCACGCCGGAGCCGCACTGCTGCACCAGGGCGGACGCCTCGCCGCCGGCCAGCAGCGGGGCGAATTCCTCGCGCAGCGCCTGTGCGCTCTTGAAGCGGCCGTCCGGGAGCAGGTTGAGCTTGAAGAAGCGGTTGAGCGCGCCGGGGATGTGGCCGGCCACGGCGTCCAGCGGCTCGGTGTCGCCGCGATAGCGCTCGGGGGCGCGGGCGTCCAGGATGCGCACGCGGCCCAGGTTCTCCAGCAGCTCGCCGGCCTGCAGCGTGGGCATGGTGGCCGGCCCCATCGCGTAGGGCGCCGCGGACGCGTCGCGCGCGGGCACGGCGCTGTCCAGCGGGGCGCCGGCCCCGGCCCAGGCCTGGCGGCCGCCGTCCAGCACCGCCACGGCCTCGTGGCCCAGCCAGCGCAGCAGCCACCAGGCGCGCGCGGCGAACATGCCGCCCTGCGCGTCGTAGGCCACGGCCTGCACGCCGGGCTTCAGCCCAAGCTGGCCCAGCAGCGCGGCCAGAGCGTCGCGCGAGGGCAGCGGATGGCGGCCGGGAAAGCGGCCTTGGGCGTCGCGCACGGCCGGGGCGCTGAGGTCGCGCTCCAGGTGCGCGTAGTGAGCGCCGGGCAGGTGGCCCTGGGCGTAGGCGCGCTCGCCGGCGGCGGGGTCGGCCAGGTCGAAGCCGCAGTCCAGCAGCAGCGGGGGCTGGCCCTCGCGCTGCAGCGCCTGCAGCTCGGCCACGGTGATCAGGGTGCGGTAGGGCATGTTCGAGCGTCTTCGTCCACGGGAAGCCGGCATTGTGTGCGGCGCGGGCGGGGCTTTGCGCGCCGGCCGGTGCCGGGAGGGTTGTGCCGCTTGGGGTGTTGGAAGGGCCTGCGCCCCGCTTGTTCCAACGGGAATGGAATTTAGGCGGCCGGCCGCCGCAAAGCGCGCGGCGCTTCAGCCGGCCGCGGCGCCCCGGCTGCGCAGCCAGGTGGCGGCCAGCCCGGCGGCGACGATGAGGGCGATGCCCGCCAGCGCGGTGAGCGTGAGCGGATCGCCGAACACCAGCGTGCCCAGCACCACCGAGAACACGATGCCGCTGTATTGCAGGCTGGCGTTGCTCAGCGTGCGGCCGATGGCGTAGGCGCGGGTCATGAGCATCTGGCCCAGCGTGGCCAGCGCGCCCGTGGCCAGCAGCAGCACGAGGCCGCGCGCGTCGTGGGCGTGCAGGCCCGTGAAGGCCATGCCTAGCGCGCCCGCGGCCATGCCGCCCAAGGAGAAATAGAAGACCACGCGGTACTCCGGCTCCCCGGCGCGGCCCAGCGCCTGAACCTGCAGGTAGGCCGAGGCGGCCAGCACGCCCGACACCAGCCCGGCCAGCCCGTAGCCGAGCTGCTCGCGCGTGATGGTGGGCTGCAGGACGAGCACCACGCCGGCAAAGCCGGCCAGCACGGCCGTCACCAGCCGGGCGTCCACGCGCCCCTTGGCGCTCGGCAGCAGCACGCCCAGCACCAGGAAGGCCGCCATCCACACCGAGGACATGTAGTTCAGCGTCATGGCCGTGGCCAGCGGCAGCCCGGCCAGGGCGTGGAACCACAGCGACAGCGCGCACACGCCGGTGAGGCTGCGCTTGCCGTGCTGGGCCAGCAGCCGCGTCCTCAGCGTGCCGCCGCGCAAAGGCGCCATCACGGCGATGGCCACCGCGCCGACGAGCCCCCGATAAAAGACGATTTCCGCCGTGGCGTACTGCGCCGAAGCCAGCTTGATGCACAGGCCCATGGTGGCGAAGCAAAGGGAGGCGCAGAGGATCAGCAGCGGAGCGGGCATCCCGCGATTGTCGGACGCCCGCCAAAAACAACGGCCGCCCGGTAGGCGGCCGCGAGTCAAGGAAACGGGAAAACGGAGAAAGCGGGCGTCGGGGGTGCGGCCGGCGCGTCAGGCGGCGGCGCGCAGGGGCAGCTCTTCGTGCTCGGGGCGGGCCTGCAGCCGGTCGAGCTGCGCGCGGGCGTGGGGCAGCAGCCGTTCGCGGCGGTCCACGTAGGCGTCCAGCAGCGCTTCCTCGTCGCGCGGCTGGTGCATGCGGCGCAGCAGCATCTCTTCCCAGCGCATGCCGGCCATCAGCCGCCTGCGCCCGTCGGCGAAGAACCCCCACCACGCCGTGCTGTCGGGCTCCATGCGCAGGCCCTGGAAGAGGGCGTGGCGGCAGGCCCGCCGGCGCGCCTGCAGCGCCTGCGCGGCATGTTCAGGGGCGCCGGCCAGAGGCAGCACTTCGGCCAGGGCCGCGTCGCGCGCGGCCACGAAGGCCAGCAGCTCGCGCAGCGCGGCGCAACGCAGTTGCGGGCGCTCGCGCCTGAGGCCATCGATCTTTTCAAGGTAGATGCGAATCGTCTGGTGATCGTCGCGCACCGTGTTCCACAACGCCTGCATGAGATAAGTACCTCCCTAATGGGGATTGTCAGCTCCAGGCAACCGGCGTGCCACACCTTCACATGCTGGGTGTGACCAGGGACAGCGCCAGCCCAAAACCCAGGAGCCACCCCGCCACCACGTCAGCCACGTGGTGCGCGCCCAACGCCACGCGCGAGCCGCCCACGGCCAGCGGCAGCAGCACGCCCAGGAGCCAGGCGCCGTTGCGCAGCGCGTCGGTGGGCATGAGCGGGGCGGTGAGGGCGGCGGCCGTGAGCCACCACGCGCTGGCCATGAGCGTGTGGTTGCTGGGGAAGGAGCTCCCAAAAGTGATGCTGCGCGAGTCGGCGGGCCGCACCAGTTGCGTGCGGTGCTTGAGCCAGCGCCCAAGCGGACCGGGCAGCGCCGTGGCCAGCGCCAGGGCCAGCGCGGCGTCGGTGCCGCCGGCGGCCCACAGCGCGGGCACGGCCACCACGCCCAACAGGCCCACCAGCGTGGACGAACCCAAGGCCGAGATGTCCATGGCCGCCGCCACCACGCGGGGATGCTTGCAGCGCCCAACCAGGGCCGCCACGCGCTGCTCCATGGCCTGCCAGTGCGTCCAGCCCTGCAGGCGCGGCGCCGCCCACAGCAGCAGTGCCACCACGGCCAGCGGCATCAGCAGGAGCAGCCAGCGCCCGGGCCACCACGGCATCAGGCGGCTCCGTCTGCGCTGGGGGCACCGTGCAGGCCGCGCGGCCCGCTGAAATGGAAACGGCGGCCGGACACGCCGCGTTCGCGTGTGCCCTGGGCCGCCGCAGGGGCTGCCGGCCCGCCGCGAGCGTGAGCCGGCCGCCTGCGCGTCACCGCGGCCCGGTGAGCGCGTCGCCCATGACGCGGCGGTACCACTCGTGGAAGTGCTGCATGCCGTCTTCCATGGGGCTCTGGTAGGGGCCGACCTCGTCCTCGCCGCGCTTGAGCAGGGCCAGGCGGCCGGCGTCCATGCGCTCGCCGATCTCGTCGTCCTCGATGCAGGTTTCCATGTAGGCGGCCTGCTGGGCCTCGACGAACTCGCGCTCGAAGGCGGCGATTTCCTCGGGGTAGTAGAACTCGACGAGGTTGGTCGTCTTGCCCAGGCTGGTCGGGAACAGCGTGGAGACCACCAGCACGTTGGGATACCACTCGACCATGATGTTCGGGTAGTAGGTCAGCCAGATGGCGCCCTGCATGGGCCGCTTGCCTTCGCCGTACTTGAGCACGGCCTCGTGCCAGAGCTTGTAGACGTCCGAGCCCGGCTTGAAGGCGTTGTTGACGCCCACGGTCTGCACCGAGTACTCCTTGGCGAACTCCCAGCGCAGGTCGTCACAGGTGACGAAGCCGCTCAGGCCCGGGTGGAAGGGGCCGACGTGGTAGTCCTCCAGGTAGACCTCGATGAAGGTCTTCCAGTTGTAGTTGCACTCGTGCACCTGGACCTTGTCGAGCACGTAGCCCTTGAAGTCCAGCGAGGCGAGCGGGCCCATGCCGGCGAGGTCCGCGGCGATGTCGCGGCCGTTGTCCTCGAACACCAGGCCGTTCCAGGTGCGGACCTTGTAGTTGTTGAGGTTCAGGCAGGGGTCGTGCGCGAAGTGCGGCGCGCCCAGCAGTTGGCCGTGCAGGTCGTAGGTCCAGCGGTGCAGCGGGCACACCACGTTTTGCTTGGTGTTGCCGCGGCCGCGCAGCATCACGGCCTGGCGATGGCGGCAGACGTTGGAGATCAGCTCCAGCCCCTTGGGCGTGCGCACCAGGGCCCGGCCTTCGCCTTCCTGCGGCAGCGCGTAGTAGTCGCCCACCTCAGGCACGGCCAACTCGTGCCCGAGGTAGCGCGGGCCAGGCTGGAAGATCAGTCGCTGTTCATTGCGGAACAACGCCTCATCAAAATAGGTGGAAACTGACAGTTGCGAGCGGCTGCGCTCAAGAGCTTCAAGGCTGATGCTCAGGTCGGACATGATCCCCAGGATCTCCAAAAACCAATGTCAACCCGCCCACCACAAGACTTGAGGGTGGGATGGAAATATGCCTTCCGGGCGGAAGGCAGGGGGCGGATTGTAGCCAGGGGGGGGAGGGGCGCCGGTGGGGGGTGCAAAGTCCTTCACGAAATCGGGCCGCACGTGTTGATTTGTAGGGTGTGGTGGGTTGCGCCGCGCACGCGTTCCATGGACAGCAGCCGCGCGCCAGGGTGCGGAAAGGCGGGCTGACTACAATCACCCCTCGCTTTTTTCGCCTCACGAAATGCCGCGTTCGCCCGCCACCGACAAAAAATTGACCGAGCCCGCCAGCTACGAAGACGCGCTGGCCGAGCTGGAACGCCTGGTGCAGGCGATGGAGGACGGCCAGTTGCCGCTGGACCGGCTGCTGGACAGCTACAAGCGCGGCGCGGAGCTGCTCACGCTGTGCCGTGGCCGCCTGCAGGCGGTGGAGGAGCAGGTGAAGCTGCTCGAAGACGGCCAGCTCAAGCCCTGGACGGGCGCATGAACGACATGACTCTGGAAGCCTGGATGCAGGCCGTGCTCGACGAGGTCGAGTGCGCGCTGCAGCAATGGGTGCCCGCCGACGCGCCCGCGGGCCTGGGCGAGGCCATGCGCTACGGCGTGCTCGACGGCGGCAAACGGCTGCGCCCGCTGCTGGTGATGGCCGCCTGCGAGGCCGTGGGCGGCCAGCGCCCCGCGGCGCTGCGCGCGGCGGCCGCCGTGGAGCTCATCCACGCCTATTCCCTGGTGCACGACGACCTGCCCTGCATGGACAACGACGTGCTGCGCCGCGGCAAGCCCACCGTGCACGTGCGCTACGGCCAGGCGCAGGCCATGCTCGCCGGCGACGCCATGCAGGCCTTGGCCTTCGAGGTGCTCACGCCGCAGGACGACAGCATCGCCCCCGCGCTGCAGGCCCGGCTGTGCGCGCTGCTGGCGCGCGCCGCGGGCCACGCCGGCATGGCCGGCGGCCAGGCCATAGACCTGGCCAGCGTCGGCCGCCCGCTGGACGAGGCCGCGCTGCGTGACATGCACCGCCGCAAGACCGGCGCGCTGCTGCAGGGCAGCGTGCTCATGGGCGCGGCCTGCGGGCAGCTCGATGCCACCGCGCTGCAGGGGCTGTCCGACTACGGCGCCGCGCTGGGCCTGGCCTTCCAGGTCGTGGACGACATCCTGGACGTCACCCAGGAATCGCATACCCTGGGCAAGACCGCCGGCAAGGATCTCAACGACAACAAGCCGACCTACGTCTCGGTGCTGGGCCTGGAGGCCGCACGCCGTCACGCCGTCGAGCTGCGCGACCAGGCCCATGCGGCGCTGCACCGCTGCGGCCTTCCCGGCACCGCCCGCCTCGCGGCCCTGGCTGACAAGGTCGTGGACCGCGACAGCTGATTTACCGGCGCCGCGCGCCGCACCACCGCACCGATGAACGCTCATCCCTTGCTCGAAACGATCCACGGCCCGGCTGACCTGCGCCGGCTCTCGCGCGCCGAGCTCAAACTGCTGGCGCACGAGCTGCGCGACTTCCTGCTGCACAGCGTCAGCCGCACCGGCGGCCACCTCTCCAGCAACCTGGGCACGGTGGAGCTGACCATCGCGCTGCACGCCGTGTTCGACACGCCGCACGATCGCCTGGTGTGGGACGTGGGCCACCAGACCTACCCGCACAAGATCCTCACCGGACGGCGCGAGCGCATGAACACGCTGCGCCAGTTGGGCGGCGTCAGCGGCTTCCCGCGCCGCGACGAGAGCGACTACGACACCTTCGGCACCGCGCACAGCTCCACGTCCATCTCCGCCGCGCTGGGCATGGCGCTGGCGGCGCAGCTCAAGGGCGAGAACCGCCACGCCGTGGCCATCATCGGCGACGGCGCCATGACCGCCGGCATGGCTTTCGAGGCCCTGAACAACGCCGGCGTGCCGCACGCGGGGCTGCCGGCCAACATGCTGGTGGTGCTCAACGACAACGACATGTCCATCAGCCCGCCCGTGGGCGCGCTCAACAAGTACCTGGCGCGGCTCATGAGCGGCAAGTTCTACGCCGCCGCGCGCGAGGGCGCCAAGAGCGTGCTCAAGAACGCGCCGCCGCTGCTGGAGCTGGCGCGCCGCTTCGAGGAGCACGCCAAGGGCATGGTCATCCCCGGCACCATCTTCGAGGAGTTCGGCTTCAACTACGTCGGCCCCATTGACGGCCACGACCTCGACGCCCTCATCCCCACGCTGGAGAACCTGCGCCACAAGAAGGGCCCGCAGTTCCTGCACGTGGTCACCAAGAAGGGCTACGGCTACAAGCTCGCCGAGGCCGACCCCATCGCCTACCACGGCCCCGGCAAGTTCGACCCGGCGCTGGGCCTGGTCAAGCCGGCCACGCCCCCGAAGCCCACCTTCACCCAGGTCTTCGGCCAGTGGCTGTGCGACATGGCCGAGGCCGACACCAAGCTCGTGGGCATCACCCCGGCCATGCGCGAGGGCTCCGGCATGGTGGAGTTCCACCAGCGCTTCCCGGGCCGCTACTTCGACGTGGGCATCGCCGAGCAGCACGCCGTCACCTTCGCCGCGGGCCTGGCCTGCGAAGGGCTCAAGCCGGTGGTGGCCATCTATTCCACCTTCCTGCAGCGCGCCTACGACCAGCTCATCCACGACGTGGCGCTGCAGAACCTGCCCGTGGTCTTCGCGCTGGACCGCGCCGGCCTGGTGGGCGCCGACGGCGCCACGCACGCCGGCGCCTACGACATCGCCTACCTGCGCTGCGTGCCCAACGTCAGCCTGCTCGCCCCGGCGGACGAGGACGAGTGCCGCACCGCGCTGTCCACCGCCTACGCGCAGCAGCACCCCGTGGCCGTGCGCTACCCGCGCGGCGCGGGCGTGGGCCGCGCCGTGCAGCCCGGCTTCGTGCAGTGGCCCTGGGGCAAGGGCGAGGTGCGCCGGCGCGGCCAGCGCATCGCCATCCTGGCCTTCGGCACGCTGCTGTACCCCGCCCTGGAAGCGGCGGACAAGCTCGACGCCACGGTGGCCAACATGCGCTTCGTCAAGCCGCTGGACACGGCCCTGGTGAAGGAGCTGGCGCGCACGCACGAGGCCATCGTGACGGTGGAGGAGGGTTGCGTGATGGGCGGCGCGGGTTCCGCGGTGCTGGAAGCGCTGCAGGCCGCCGGCCTGGACACGCCGGTGCTCACGCTGGGCCTGGCCGACGAGTTCATCGAGCACGGCGACCCGGCCAAACTGCTGGCCATGCAGGGGCTGGATGCCGCCGGCATCGAACAATCGGTGCTCAAGCGCTTCGGCCACAAGCCGGCGCTGGTCATCCCGCCGGCCGCCGCCAACGGCTGAACGCCGGCCGCGGGCGCCGCGGCCCGCGGCCCGGCCCAAACCGGTATTTATTGCTGCAATGCAGCATGCCGGCGGGCCCGCCGCGGCGTCGCGCCCGCTTTTGATGACAAGCTTTCGCCGTGCGCCGCCGCCGGCCAGGGCGGCACAGCCGCCAAAAACAAACCCGCCATGACCCATCCTTCACACGCGCTGCACATTCCCGATACCCAGAGCGAACGCGACGAGCGCCGCCTGGCGATACACCGGGTGGGCGTGAAGGACGTGCGCTACCCGCTGCTGCTGCGCGTGGCCGGCGCGCCGCTGCCCGTGGCGGCGCTGTGGGACCTGGACGTGAAGCTGCCCGCCGACCAGAAGGGCACGCACATGTCGCGCTTCGTGGCCTGGCTCAACGAGCTGGACGCCGCGCAGCAGCCGCTGGACGCGCCGCTGCTGCGCGCCCAACTGGCCGCCATGCTGGAACGCCTTCACGCCACCGAGGGCCGCATCGAAGCCCGCTTCTCTTTTTTCCTCAAGAAGCGCGCGCCGGTATCGGGCGTTTGCAGCCTGCTGGATTACCAGGGCCGCTGGATCGCCGAAACCCGTGCCGGCGCCACCGCGGTGTGGGCCGAGGTCGGCGTGCCGGTGAAAAGCCTTTGCCCCTGCAGCAAGGAAATCTCGGATTACGGCGCGCACAACCAGCGCTCGCTGGTGACCATCCGCGCCGAGCTGCTGCAGCCCGTGCAATGGCATGAGCTGGTGCGATTCGCCGAGGAAAGCGCCTCCAGCGAAATCTGGCCGCTGCTCAAGCGCAGCGACGAAAAGTGGATCACGGAGCGCGCCTACGAAAACCCGCGCTTCGTTGAAGACCTGGTGCGCGAAGTCGCGCTGCGCCTGAATGCCGACCCGCGCCTGGGCCGCTATTCGGTGGACGTCGAGAATTTCGAAAGCATTCACAACCATTCGGCCTACGCACGCATAGAGCGCGACTGAACGCTCCGCAAATGCTGCCGCAGCGTGGGGGCTCATGAAAAACAGTGCATGGCTGCCCGCTGAATAAGCCGGCCGGCCAAATGCCTTGCCTTGTCAGGGTGAATCCTCCCCCAAGCTTCAGGAGCCTGGCGCTTCTCTTCGTTTGTTTTCTTCTTTTTTGCGAAATTGCGCTTTGATTTTGTTGCGCATAAAGAGATTCACTCGGTGAATTTAACTTTTTGGCACCACTCAAACGATTATTGACGAGTTTGCTTGGAGACGCGCACCGATGATTTCGCCAGTCCCTGGCGTCGATTCAAGAATTCCGGCTGTTTTGGAAATCTGCTGAAAATTGATTGTCGTACCCAGGTTTTTTTCGAGTGCGCATTGCAGCCGCTTGGGCTACTGCTTCCGCTCGCCAAAGGCGGGCTTTTCAGGAGAGGAAAATGGGTGCTGCCTGGTTCAGATTCATCAACGCGGACGGCAGTGACGCGGATTTGCATGAGCGTGGTTTCGTGTTCGAGCTGAACGATCCGCTGAAGATAGACGACGCGCGCCGGATATTGGCGGGTCAGGAAAAAATCAGGATTCACGTGGCAGGGTGCGTCATTCCCCAGTCCATGCCCTACAACCCGGAGTGGAGTTTCCACCTCGACCCGGCCAGCATCAGGTTTTTCGCTGTCCAGGAGCATGTGGCCCTGGACGTGAATATGTACTACGTCGAAGACCACCTGGACCAGATCGGCAGCTCCTTTTTGCCCGGCCGCTGCTGGAGCCCCGGCGATTCGCGGCTGGTCGCGGAAGTGTGGCCGCCCATGGACTGATGCCTTTGGGGTGTATTTCCAGCGAATTTGACGGCTGAATTTGACTGTTGAATTTGATTTGCAGGTTTGATTTTGAGTTTTATTTTGTGCTTGTTTTGAATTGATTGGAATGCAAAAAGGCGAATTGCCCAATATTTTGGCAATTCGCCTTTCCGTTTGCCGGGGCGGGGATATTTTGTTTACCGTGTGGTCGCCCTTTTGCGCACGCATTCCAAATAGGCCTGGCCGTCCGGGGGCAGGCCGGAGCGCTGCGAGGCCCAGATCATCTCGCCCAGGCATTCCATGACTTCGTGCTGTGCGTCGTGGGCCGAGCCCAGCTTGGCCGCCAGCAGCTCGAACGCCTGCTTGATGCCGCGGGGCTGGTCTATGGACACCTGCTCCGTGATGGACAGGTGCATGGACAGGTGCAGGAAGGGGTTCACCCGCCCGTTCTCCACCTTGTAGTCCGCCGCCAGCGCGGCCTGAAGGTCGGCGAGCTCGTCGTGGTACTCGGGGTGCTCGGCCACCCAGGGCGCGGCCACGGCCTCCATGGGCGTGAGCACGCCGCCCTCGCGGTGCTTGCGCCAGACCTCGCAGAAGAAGTGGCGTACGTCGTGTTGGGAAGGTTGGAACATCCCGCAATTGTCGCCGTCCGCCTTGCCCCGGCCCCGCGTGGGGCTCAGTGCCGCTGGTCGTCGTCGATGCGCCAGGCCGGCACGCGCCAGTCCAGCCCCAGGGTGATGAGGCGCAGGCTGCTGGCCACCAGCGCGCCCACGGCCAGGGCGGCCTCGTCCGACCCGCCCAGCGTCTGCACGCCCACCACCGTCCAGCCGCCGGCAAAGGCCAGTGCCGCGTAGGGGCGGTGGTCGCTGAAGGCCGACGGGATCTGGTTGCACACGATGTCGCGCAGCACGCCGCCGAAGGAGGCCGACACCACGCCCATGAGCACGGCGATGAGCGGCGGCATCTGCGCCTGCAGCGCGATCTGCGTGCCGCTGGCCGCGTACAGGCCCAGGCCCAGCGCGTCCGGCCAGAGCATGGCGCGCTCGGTGGGCTGCAGGTGGCGCGAGCGCATGAACAGCATGGCGACCATGGCCAGCCCGAGCAGCGCCCACACCCAGCCGGCGTGCTGCACCCAGAAGAAGGGCCGGCGGTCCAGCAGCACGTCGCGCAGCGTGCCGCCGCCAAACGCGGTGAGGCCGGCCACCACGCACACGCCCACGGCATCGAGCCGCTTGCGCGCGGCTTCCACCATGCCCGACAGCGCGAAGGACAGCGTCGCCACGACTTCGATGGCCAGTTGCGCCGTGGACAATGCGCCCCACAAATCCGGAAGTCTCCCCATGCCCTGCCTACCTCCCCGCAGCGGCGCGCATTGTCGCCGCGGCGTTGCCCCTGCTTTTGCCACGCCATGCTGCCTTCGGTGATCAGCGACCCCGGCTTCTACGCCGTGGCCATTCCCGCCGTGGTGCTCATGGGGCTGGCCAAGAGCGGCTTCGGCGCGGGCTTCGGCGCCCTGGCCGTGCCGCTGATGGCGCTGGCCGTGCCCGTGCCGCAGGCCGCGGCCATCATGCTGCCGCTGCTGGCGGTGATGGACGCGCTGGGCCTGGCCGTCTTCCTGCGCGAGTTCGACCGCAAGCTCATCCGGCTGCTGCTGCCCGCGGGCCTCCTGGGCACCGTGCTGGGCACGCTGCTGTTCAACCTGCTCTCGGCCAAGGTGGTGGCGGGCATGGTGGGCGGCATCACGCTGGCCTTCCTGGCCATACGCTGGTTCTTCCCGCCGCGCGCGGACGCGCCGCCGCCGCCGCGCTGGCTGGGCTTCGCGCTCGGCGTGACCTCCGGCTTCACCAGCTTCGTGGCGCACGCCGGCGGGCCGCCGGCCGCGTTCTACCTGCTGCCGCTGCGCCTCACGCCCGTGCAGTTCACGGCCACGACGGCGGTGTTCTTCACGGCGGTGAACACGTCCAAGTGGATTCCGTATGCCTGGCTTGGGCTGATCGACCTGCGCAACCTCGCCACCTCGCTGGTGCTCATGCCGCTGGCGCCCGTGGGCGTGTGGGTGGGCGTGCACGTGGTGCGGCGCATCTCGCAGCGGGTGTTCTATGGGCTGTTCTCGCTGGGGATGCTGCTCACGGGGGTGAAGCTGGTTTGGGATGCGGTGAGGTGAGGGACCGCACCGCGCCCTGACTCATCCTGCCCCGGGTGGCTCCGTCCGCACCCGTGCCGCCACCGCGGGCGAGGGCAGCGCCGCCGCCTCCACCGTGGGCGCCTTGCGCGCCGCGGCCAGGGCGGCTTCGCGCTCGGCGCGCTCGCGGGCCCACAGGGCTTCCAACTGGTCGCGGCCCTGGCGCGCCATGGCGATCAGGCGCTGCTCGTCGCCGAAGTGCGGCGCCATCTGCTCCAGCAGCTCCACGCTGTGCTCGCGGAAGCGCTGCGCCTGCGTGTGCGCGTAGGCCTTGTCGTAGCCCATGAGCTCCAGCACGCTGCGCGCGCTGGCCAGCGCGGCGTCGAAGGTCTCGCGCTCTATCAGCGCCACGCCGCGCGAGCGCAGGCCGTAGTAGTGGGTCACGTTGCGCGCCCGCGCCACCACTTGCAGTTGCGGGAAGTGCTGCTTGACCACGTCCACCACCGCCAGGCTCTGCGCCACGTCGTCGATGGCCACCACCATCACCTTGGCCTGCTGGGCGCCGGCGGTGCGCAGCAGGTCCAGCCGCGTGGCGTCGCCGAAGAACACGCGCCAGCCGAAGCGCCGCACCGTTTCCACCTGGTCGGCGTCGTGCTCCAGCACCGTGGCCGACAGGCCCTGCGCCGCCAGCAGCCGGCCCACCACCTGGCCGTAGCGGCCGAAGCCCGCGATGATCACTGGCGCCTGCTGCGGCTCCTCCAGCACGGGCAGGTCGCCGTGGTCGCGCGCTCGCGCCAGGCGCGGGCACAGCCAGCGGTCGCTGGCCTTGAGCAGCAGCGGCGTCAGCGCCATGGACAGCGCCACCGCCGCCACCAGCAGCGAGGCCGTGCCCGCGTCCATCACCCCGCGCTGCGCCGCGGCCTGGAACACCACGAAGCCGAACTCGCCGCCCTGTGCCAGCAGCAGCACGAACACCGGCCGCTCGGCCGGCGGCAGCTTCATGGGAATGGTCATGGCCGTCAGCAGCAGCGCCTTGAGCGAGACGAAGACGATCACCACCACCGCCAGCGCCACGGGCCGCGCCATCACCACGGAGAAGTCCACGCCCATGCCCACGGCCATGAAGAACAGGCCCAGCAGCAGCCCCTTGAACGGCTCCAGGTCCGTTTCGAGCTGGCGGCGGTACTCGCTGTCGGCCAGCAGCACGCCGGCCAGGAAGGCCCCCAGCGCCATGGACAGCCCCGCGGCCTGCATCAGCGCCGAGGTCGCCACCACCAGCAGCAGCGACGCGGCGGTGAACACCTCCGGCGTGCGGCTGCGCGCGCTCCAGCGCAGGGCCGGGCGCAGCAGCAGGCGTCCGCCCAACACCACCGCGCCGATGACCAGCGCCGCGCGCAGCGCCGCGGGCCAGGCGTCCCAGCCGTCACCTGCCACCGTCTCGTGCGGCACGCCGGCCAGGATGGGAATGAGCGCCAGGATGGGAATGGCCGCGATGTCCTGCAGCAGCGCCACGCCTAGCACGCCGCCGCCCGCGGCCGTGCCCTTGAGGTTGCGCTCGGCCAGCTCCGTCAGGCCGATGGCGGTGGAGGACAGCGCCAGCCCAAGCGCCGCGACCAGCGCCATGCGCCCGGGTGCGTGGTCCAGCCACATGGCCGCGCCGGCCACCAGCGCGGCCGAGCCCAGCAGTTGCACGCTGCCCCAGCCGAAGATGGGCCGGCGCAGCGCCCACAGCCGCCGCGGCTCCAGCTCCAGGCCGACCAGGAACAGCATCAGCACCACGCCGAACTCGGAGAAGTGCAGCATGGACTGCGCGTCGCCCGCGAGGTCTAGCCCCCAGGGGCCTATGGCGATGCCCGCGCCCAGGTAGCCCAGGATGGACCCCAGGCCCAGCCGCCGCGCCAGCGGCACGGCGATCACCGCGGCGCCCAGGTACACCAGGCTGGACACCAGCCAGCCGCTGGACGCCTCTTCCATCGCCGCGCCCGCCGCGGCCTGCAGCTCCGCCGCCATCACGCGCTCCCGGCGGTCAAGGGAAGCGGAAAAGGCAGTGTCGGCGCGAGCAAGTACATCGGTCTCAACCAGGGGTGCATGGGGAAAACGCCACGATAGCCCATGGAGTGGCGGTAACCGGTCGTGACTGTTACCCGCGCAACGTAGGGGTACGCTGCACACATATGAATGCACTGGAGAACCGGCAATGAAAGTGCTGCTCGTTGACGACCATCCGCTCATCCTTTCGGCCTTGCAGGGCGTGATTCGCGGCTTGGGCAGCGACGTGAGCGTGACCACCTCGGCCAGCGCGCGTGAGCTGCGCCAGAAGCTGGCCGAGGACGCGGACCACGACCTGTTGCTGCTGGACCTGCAGCTCGGCGACGCCGACGGCTTCGACGTGCTGGCCGAGATGCGCCGCGATCATCCGGCGCTGCCCGTCGTCGTGGTGTCGGGTACCGACCGCGCCGCCGACGTGCTGCGCGCCATCGACCTGGGCGCCATGGGCTTCGTGCCCAAGCGCGCCTCCAACGAGCTGCTGTTCGAGGCGCTGCGGCTGGTGATGTCCGGCGGCATCTTCGTGCCGCCCATGCCCACGGGGCTGGCCAGCGCGCCGGAGGTGCGCGAGCCGTCGCCCGCGCCGCTGGTGCCGCCGCGCGCGCAGGCGCTGGCAGGGCTGCATGGCGGCGGGCATGGCGCCCAAGCGGGCGTGCCCCTGGTGCCCGGCGTGCCCAACGTCGCCGGGCTCACGCCGCGGCAAAACGAGGTGCTGGGCAAGCTGCTGCAGGGGCTGCCCAACAAGCTCATTGCGCGGGAGCTGAACCTGTCGGTGGAGACGGTCAAGGACCACGTGGCCGCCGTGCTGCGGGTGCTCAACGTCAGCACGCGCACGCAGGCCGTGCTGGCCGTGAGCCGCATGACGCAGCAGCAGGGCGGCGCGCCGGCCGTGGCCACCACCACGCCGCGCTGGTAAGTCCGCGATGCTGGGCAACGTGCTGCCGGCCGTCCACGCGTTCAAGCTCAAGCCCAGGGCCGAGGCGGACGCACCGCCCGCCGACGCCCGGCAGCTGGAGCACGCGCGCGCCCTCTACACCCAGACCCCGGCCACGCTGGCCGGCAACCTCGTGGGCGTGCTGCTGGTGGTGGCCTTCTACCGCAGCGTGGCCGAGCCCTGGCGGCTCTTCGGCTGGGTGGGCGTGGTGGCGGTGCTGTGGAGCGTGCGGCTGGCGCATTACCTGCGGTTCAGGCGCCAGCCCGACGCCGACCAGGCGACGCTGCTGGCCTGGCGCGGGAGCTGGCGGGTGCTGGCGCTGCTGCAGGGCACCTGCTGGGGCGTGGCAGCCTGGATGTTCTGGAGCCTGGGCACGCCCTCGCACCAGGTGGCGCTGCTGCTCATCATCTACAGCTACTGCGTGGGCTCGGTGCAGATGCTCGCCGGCCAGCCGCGGCTGTTCGTCGCCTTCCTGTGCCTGGTGCTGCTGCCCACGGTGGCGCGCGTGGCCAGCGACACCACGCACCCGTTTCACCTGCAGATCGCGCTCATCCTGTGCATCCTGTTCGGCGCCGTGTGGCTCATGGCGCGCACCTACCGCAGCTCGCTGGCGCTGGCCATAGACCTCAAGCTGCGCACCGACCAGCTCGCCGCGCAACTGCGCGTGGAAAAAGCCGCCGCCGAGGACGCGCGCCGCGCCGCCGAAGCCGCCAGCCGCGCCAAGACGCAATTCTTCGCCGCCGCCAGCCACGACTTGCGCCAGCCGCTGCACGCCATGGGCCTGTTCGCCGAGACGCTGCGCCAGCGCTGCCACGACCCGGACGTGGCCGCGCTGGTCAACAGCATCAACGAGAGCGTGGACGCGCTGGAGGGCCTGTTCGGCGAGCTGCTGGACATCACCCGCATCGACACGGGCGGCGTGGAATTGAAACCCCAGCCCGTGGTGCTGCGCGAGGTGTTCGCGCGGCTGCGGCTGCACTTCGAGCCCAGCGCGTTCGAGAAGGGGCTGGCGCTGAGCTTCCGGGGCGAGTCGCACGTGGTGCAGGCCGACCCGGTGGTGGTGGAGCGCATCCTGCGCAACCTGGTGAGCAACGCCATCCGCTACACCGAGGACGGCGGCGTGCTCGTCACCTGCCGCCGCCGCGGCGACGCGCTGCTGCTGCAGGTGTGGGACAGCGGCATAGGCATCAGCGACACGGCGCTGCCGCGCATCTTCGACGAGTTCTACCAGGTCAACAGCCAGCGCCCGCTGGAGCCGCACCAGCGCAAAGGCCTGGGCCTGGGGCTGGCCATCGTCAAGCGCCTGGCCGACCTGATGGACGCGCCGCTGACGGTGCGCTCCCGCGTGGGCCACGGCACCGTCTTCAGCCTGGAAGTAGCGCCGGGACGGCTACAGGCGCCGCCGGCGCAGCCGCTGGCCCCGGGCGGCTCCAAGGCGGCGCTGGGCCTGAGCCTGGAGGGCCGGCGCATCGTGGTGGTGGAGGACGAGCCCGCGGTGCGCGAGGGCCTGGTGGTGCTGCTCAAGGCCTGGGGCGCGCAGGTGCTGGACTTCGACGCCGTCGCCCCGCTGGAGGCCTGGACCCGCGGCGGCGCCGAGCTGCCGCGGCCGGACCTGCTCATCGTGGACTACCGGCTGCCCGAGGCCCGCTCCGGGCTGGAGGCGCTGTCCCTGCTGCGCCAGCGCTGGGCGGGGCAGCGGCTGCCGGCCATCGTCATCACCGGCAGCACCCTCAGCGGGCTGGAGAACGAGGCTGCGGCGCACGACTTCCACCTGCTCATCAAGCCGGTGCTGCCCAACAAGCTGAGGGCGATGATCGGGTTCAAGCTGTCGCAGCGCTGAAAGCGCCGCAGGCCGCGCCGGGCACAAAAAAGCCGCCGGGTTGTCCGGCGGCTTGGGCGGGAGCGGGGGCGGGGGGTGATGTGATCCGGCCGGCGCGTGCGTTCAGCGGCACAGCCCCAGGATGCGCTCCTGCTGCGGGCACTGCGAGTTGACCACGGGCTGTATGGGCCGCGGCGCGGGGGTGGCGCCGCTGCGGGCCTGCTGCGAATCGGCCAGGCAGGCGTTCATCTCGCGCGCCATGGGCGAGTAGTACGTCCAGCCCTTGCCCAGCGGCGGCAGGGCCAGGTTCACTTCCTTCCACTTCGGGTGGCCCTCGGCCTGCAGCGTGGCGAAGTTGTGGCACAGCGAGCGGGCGAAGCGGTTGAGGTACTTGCTGGTGTCGCTGCCGCCGTAGTTGTAGGTCACGAGGAAGGCCTTCACCGCCACGCCCGGCACGTCCTCCGCCAGCAGGTTGGGGTAGTTGCTGGCCTTGATGGTGGAGGGGAAGTAGGTCTGCAGCGCGGCCTTGCTGGCGGGGTTGTTCTGGTCGAACTTGAGCAGCCGAATGAGCTGCCGGGCCTCGGCCTTCATGTCCACCAGCAGCTTGGCCGGCTGCCCGGCCACGGCCACCACCACGTCGATGCTCTTGTCCACCGTGAGCTTGACCAGCGCGTCCTCGTTGCTGAGGTAGCTGGCCTGGCCGTCGGGCAGCGGCTTGCCGAACAGCTGCTTGTAGAGCGTGGTGGCCGACAGCGCCGTGCCGCTGAGCAGCGGGCCGACGTTGATCCGGGCGTCCTTGATGTCGTGCACGTTCTGCAGCGACGAGTCGGCACGGGTGATGAAGTAGATCTCCTCGTTGTAGAGCGGCATGACCACGCGCAGCGGCTTGATGGTCTCGGCCGCCTGCGGGTTGCCGGCCGCGGCGCGGTCCAGGAAGGCCTGGTAGACGTCCGACTGCACCAGCGCCAGCTTCACGCCGGGCTCGCTGCGCAGGCGTTGCACGTTCTCGGCGGAGCCGGCGGAGGGCAGCGACTCCAGGTTGATGTCGGCCTCCGGCGCCACGAAGCGCGCCAGGTCGCGGCCGATCTGGATGTAGGTGCCACGCTCGGAGGCGGTGACGATCTTGTAGTCCACGCTGCCGGCCTGCGCGGCGAAGGCGGCCAGGCCGCAGGCCAATGCGGCGGCGGTGCGGGCGGTTCTGGTGATGTCCATCTCGGTGTCCTCCCTCTGGGTGTTCAGGGTTCGCACAAGCCCAGCGCGGCCACGGTGGCGTTGCAGGGCGTGGCG
>NZ_JAXOJX010000043.1:0-68866 GCF_034427735.1 Azohydromonas lata | reverse complement strand
CTGCAGGCCGTGCCCGCCGCCCCGCGCGCGCACCTGGACGCCGCGCTGCTGGTGGCCCACGCGCAGCACGAGGAGATACGGCGCGAGGCCGCGCACCTGCGGCGCGCGCTGGCGCCGCTTGGGCTGCAGCCCGTGCTGCTCAAGGGCGCGGCCTACGTGGCCGCGGGGCTGCCGGCGGCGCAGGGTCGGCTGTTCTCGGACACCGACATCCTGGTGCCGCACGCGCGCGTGGGCGACGTGGAGCGGCAGCTCACGCTGCACGGCTGGCGCATGGACCCCGGCCTCAGCGCCTACGACCAGCACTACTACCGACAGTGGATGCACGAGCTGCCGCCCATGACGCACCAGCGCCGCTTCACGGTGGTGGACGTGCACCACGCCCTGCTGCCGCGCACCGCGCGCCAGCACCCCGACACCGCGCTGCTGCTGGCCGCGGCCTGCCCCTCGGCGCTGGAGGGCGTGCGCGTGCTGGCCCCGGCCGACATGGTGCTGCACGCCATGACGCACCTGCTGCGCAACGAGGAGTTCAGCCACGGGCTGCGCGACCTCTCGGACCTCGACGCGCTGCTGCGCCGCTTCGGCGCCGACGCGGCCTTCTGGCCGGCGCTGGCGGCGCGCGCGCGGGAGCTGGCGCTGGCGCGCGAGCTGCATTACGGCCTGCGCGCCGCGCACGGCCTGCTGGGCACGCCCGTGCCTGCCGACGCGCTGCAAGCCGCCGCCCAGGCCGCGCCGGGCGTGGCCCTGCAGGCGCTGATGGACGCCCTGTGGTCACGCGCCCTGCGCTGCCCGCACCCGCGCACGCGGCTGCCCTTCACGGGCGTGGCGCTGGCGCTGCTGTACCTGCGCGCGCACTGGCTGCGCATGCCCCCGGGGCTGCTGCTGCGCCACGCGTGGGTGAAGACGCGGCTGCTGTGGAACAAGACGGACACCCAGGCACCGGCCAGGCCCTGAGGCCCGCGGGCCATGGCACGGCGCGTGGCCGGGTTGGCTACGGCGCTTCGCACTCTCATCCGTCATGGCCGCGACAGCGCAGTGCTGTCCGGGGAAACCGGCCGCCGTTGGTGTCCCGTGAGCCCAGGCGTTTCGCACCCTCATCCGTCATGCCTGCGAAAGCGGGCATCCACGCTGGCCGGGATGCCGGCGCACCAACGCTGGCCCTGGGCGATGCCGTTCTAAGGCCACACCTCGTGTGTTCGTGGATGCCCGCTTTCGCGGGCATGACGCAGCAGGAGGCCAAGCGCCTGGGCCGACGGAATGCGAAGCCCTCCCCGGCTTCCTCCGGACGGCAATGCGCTTTCGCGGGCATGGCGCCTCCTCCCCTCACCCGCCGCCCCGTTGCCACAACCGGTAACCACGTTGTTTTGCCAAGCCCTGGAACATGCGCCCAACGCACGCCGCGGGCCGCAACCTGGCGCCTGCTGCGCGTGCACCGGGACAACGGGGATACGAAGGGGATGGACGCGATGGTTTCGGTTTGGTGGTTGTTGGTGGCGTTCTGGGTGGGCGGCGTGCTGGGCCTGCTGCTGGGTGCGGTGGCAGCGCTCTCGCGTGCTCCACGCGAAGGGGGCAAGGGCATTCCGGACGATAGGCGCGAGCCGCGCATGCCACCGCCGGGCCCCAGCCGCCACGCGCACGGCGGGGGCGCCGTCCCGCGCGGCTAGAGCGGCGCCGCGCGGCCGCCCGGCAAGGCCCGCGGCAGCAGCAGCGCCACCCACGGCAGCAGCCACAGCAGCCAGGCCGCGCGCGGCATGTCCATCACGCTGACGAACAGGCCCACCAGCAACGCCCCACACAGCGCAGCAGCCAGGAAGACGGCGGCCTCGCCCAAGGCCTCGTCGCCGCCGTGCCCAAGGCGCGCCAGCCGCCACAGCGCCGCAACCACCAGCGCCAGGAAGGACGCCAGCCCAAGCGCCCCGCGCTCCAGCAGCAGCTCCAAGTACAGGTTGTCGATGTGCCAGGGCAGGTAGTAGTCCTGCGCCGTGGGCCACCAGCGCGCCAGGCCGTCCTTGAAGTCGCCGTTGCTCAGCAGCTGCTCGCCGCCGGCGTACAGGCGGATCTCCTCCACCCGCACCGAGCCGCGCACGGCGCCCACGGTCAGCACGTGGGCGCGCGGCAGGCCGCCGGCTTCCAGCGGCAGGCCGTGCAGCGGTACGTCCAGCGTGCGGCGGCCGTCCATGGGGCCGAGCACATTGACCTGCGCGTACTGGCAGCGGGTGTCGTAGAGCAGCCAGGCGTCGCACACCTTGAGCGACACCCGCGCCGGCCACGCGTCGGCGGACAGCCGCAACTGCACGCGGTGCGGGCCCGGGTGCGGCGCCACGCGCTGCGTGAGGCCGTAGTGGCTGCGCGGGTGCGCGCCCGGGCCGCGGCCGTCCAGGCGCACGCCACCCGGCTCCAGGCGTATCGCACCGGAAAAGCGCGGATGCCCGGGTGCCGCCACGTAGTGCGCCGGCAGCCGGCCCGCGCCCAAGCCCAGCAGCCAGTCCCCGCCGCCTTGCGGCAGCGACAGGCCGCGGCCCCAGTGCGCCAGGCGCGCCTGCAAGTCCATGGCCGAGGCGTTGAAGCGCTCGCGCATGAAGCCGCCCCCGCCCAGCACCGCGGCCACTTCGGCCAGCAGCGCCACGGCCAGCGTCACGCCCGCGGCGGCGCGCCAGCCCACGCTGGTGAGCCGCCACACCAGCAGCGCCATCAGCACCCACAGGCCCATGAGCAGCGCCAGGCCCTGCACCTCCAGCGCCTCCACCGCCCACAACAGCGCCAGCGCGGCGCCCAAGGTCAGTGGCGCGGCCTGCAGCAGGCCGCGCAGCGTCCCGTGCCGCCAGCGCCACAGCACCCACCAGACCAAGGGCAGCAGCATGGGCAGCGTCACGGCGCCGTAGACGCCGCGGGAGAAGGTGGTGAGCGCGGCGTAGAGCATGCCGGCCGCCAGCAGCCCCGCAGCCACCCAGGGCAGCGGCTCGCGCTTGCGCCACAGCGCCCACAGCGTGAAGGGCATGGCCATGGCGGCATAGGCGTCTATGGCCGCGCCGCCCACGTGCATCTCCCAGAACAGCGCCGTGGTGCGGTAGCTGGCGTTGAACTGCAGCAGCCCGGCATACAGCGCGCGCTCCCACAGCACGGCCGCCACGAACAGCGCCGCGCCGATGAGCATGCCCTTGCGCAGCCGGTGCAGCGCCCGCCGCGGCGCGGCCTGCAGCGCCTCGTGCAGCGCGGGCAGCAGCAGCAGCGACCAGCACAGCGCCTTGACGCCGCGCCAGACGTTCAGGGGCTGCAGGTAGGCGTCGAACCAGCCCGGCATGCCGCCGGCATCCAGCCAGCCGCGCACGAGCGCCACCGCGCCGCTCAAGGCCAGCACCACCGCCAGCACGCGCGCCGCGCGGGGCATGGGCGGCACGGCCACGGCACTGCCGCGCGCGGCCTCGCGGGCGCGGTGCGCGTGCACGCCGGCCGCGGTGGCCAGCAGCAGCAGGTCGAATTCGTCCAGCGCCACCCAGCCGGTCCAGGGCGCCAGGCTGGCCACGGGCAGCAGCGCCGGCAGCAGGGTGAGCCAGGCGGCGGGGGCCAGGAAATTCAGCAGCGCCCAGGACAGGAACAGCGCACAGGCCGCCGCGCCGCCCAAAGGGTGGTGGGCGGCCATGAAGAGGCCGGCCGCGGCGGCGCCGGCGGCCAGCACGGCGGCGATGGCGGCGCGGCCACGCCCCGGCGCGCCGGCCGCGTTCACGGCCGGGCGGCCAGGGGTCAAGGCGTCAGGCAAGGCGGCTCCAGGCGAGTCGCCAGTCATGCGGCGGCCGGCACGGTGCCGCACCCCGCGAGCACGGTGTTAGACCGTCTAACACCTGCCGTTGGGCGCGTGAGGTTGCGGGCCGAGGCCGCAGGCGGATGGGCCGCGCGGCTTGCTTGGCGCCGGCATCCCGCCAGCGCAGGCACTTCGCCCCCTACACCGTCATGCCCGCGAAAGCGGGCATCCACGAACACCGGGGTGTGGCCTTCAAGCGGCATCGTCCTGGGCCGACGTCGGCGCGCCAGCACCCCGGCCGGCGTGGATGCCCGCTTTCGCGGGCATGACGGATGAGGGTGCGAAGCGCCCTGGGCACAGGGCCGGCGCAGCAGAGCCACCCTCCCTGGACGGCAACACGCCACCGCTCCCGCCCTCACACCAGCACTTCCACGCACCCCGGATGGCTCAGGAACCCCTGGGGGCTGGCGCTGGCGCCATACGCGCCGGACTGGAACACCACCACCAGGTCGCCCGCCTGTGCCGCAGGCAGCGCCATGCGCTCGGCCAGCAGGTCCAGCGGCGTGCACAGCGGCCCAACCACCGAGGCGTTTTCAACGGCCGCCTCGCCCATGCGCGTGCCTAGGGCCACCGGATAGTTCTTGCGCAGCACCTGGCCGAAATTGCCCGACGCCGAGAGGTGGTGGTGCAGGCCCCCATCGGTGATGAGGAAGGCCTGGCCGCGCGAGACCTTGCGCTCCAGCACCCGCGCCACGTAGACGCCCGCCTCGCCCACCAGGTAGCGGCCCAGCTCCAGCACCAGCACCGCCTGCGGCAGCTCGCGCGCCGCGCGCTCGACGAGCTGCCGCAGGTTGTCGCCGATGGGCGCCAGGTCCAGCCGCTGCTCGCCGGGGAAGTACGGGATGCCGAAGCCGCCGCCCAGGTTGAGCACCCGCACCGGCGACGGCGCGTGCTCGGCCAGCCGCAGCGCCAGCGCGTAGGACAGGCGCTGCGCCTCGCAGATCGCCTCGGCCTTGAGGTTTTGCGAACCGGCGAAGAGATGAAAGCCTTCGAAGGCCAGGCCCTCGCGCTGCAGGCCGCGCAGCACGGCGGGCAAGCGCTCGGCGTCGATGCCGAACGGCTTGGCGCCGCCGCCCATGCGCATGCCCGACCCCTTCAGCTCGAAGTCCGGATTGACGCGCAGCGCCACGCGCGCGGGCAGGCCCAGCGACTGCGCGGTGCCGGCCAGCAGCGGCAGCTCGCGCTCGGACTCGACGTTGACCAGCACGCCCGCGGCCACGGCCTGGCGCAGCTCCGCCTCGCCCTTGCCCGGGCCCGCGAAGCTGATCTCGCGCGGATCGGCCCCCGCGTCCAGCGCCACGCGCAGCTCGCCGGCCGAGGCCACGTCCACGCCGTCCACCCGTTGCGCCATGAAGGCGACCAGCGCCGGCATGGGGTTGGCCTTCATGGCGTAGTGCAGCTTCACGGCCGCGGGCAGCGCCGCGCGCAGCTCGGCCACGCGCGCACCCAGCAGGCCGCGGTCGTAGGCATAGAAGGGCGTGCGGCCCACGCGCTCGGCCAGGCGGCGCAGCGGCCAGCCGTTGACCAGCAGCTCGCCCTCGCGCACGGCGAACTGCGACATGGGGGCGTGAACGGGAGGGGTGCTCATGGGCAAGAGGCGGGCAAGGCGGTGAACGGAGGCCGCGGGTACTGCGGGGCGGACGGTGCGGACGGTGTGAGCGGGACGGGAGGGACGGCGTGGCCAGCGGGCGGGCGCGGCGGCCTCAGCCGCCCTGGACGTCGCCCCGATCATCGCCCTGGCGTTGCGCCCAGGCGGCGGCCAGCGCCTTGCGGTCGATTTTCCCGTTGGGATTGCGCGGCAGCGGCGCGGGCACCACGTCCACGCCCGCCGGGACCATGTAGCCGGGCATGCGCACGCGGCACTCGGCCAGCAGCGCGGCGACGTCGAGCTCGCCGCTGCCTTCCGGCGCGGTGGCCACCACGCGTATGGCCTGGCCCAGCACGGGGTGCTCCACGCCGAAGGCGGCGCACTCGCCCACGCGGCGCGTGGCGTAGAGCACCTCCTCCACCTCCGTCGGGCTCACGCGGTAGCCGGAGGTCTTGATCATCTCGTCGCGCCGGCCCACGAAGTACAGGAAGCCTTCGGCGTCGCGGCGTACGGTGTCGCCGGAGAACACGGCGATCTCCGGCAGCGGCAGCCCCGCTTCGCGCCCGCCCACGCCGGCGGGCAGCGGGCGGTAGCGCTCGGCCGTCTTGTCGGGGTCGTTCCAGTAGCCCAGGCCGACCAGGGCGCCGCGGTGCACCAGCTCGCCGGGCTCGTCGGCGCCGCACTCGCTGCCGTCCTCGCGCAGCACCAGGATCTCGGCGTTGGGGATGGCGCGGCCTATGGAGTCGGGGCGGCGGTCCACTTCCTCCGGCGGCAGGTAGGTGGAACGGAAGGCCTCGGTGAGGCCGTACATCAGGAAAGGCCTGGCGGTGGGCACGCGCTGGCGCAGCAGGGCCAGCGTCTGGCGCGGCATGCGCCCGCCGGTGTTGGCGAAGTAGCGCAGGTGCTCGCCGATGGCGGCGGGCCAGTGGAGCGCGGCGAGCTGGATGTAGAGCGGCGGCACGGCGGTGAGCCCGGTGACGCGCTCGCGCTCCAGGGCCTTGAGCACGTCGCGCGGCAGCAGCCAGTTCAGCAGCACCACGCGCGCGCCGGCATGGAAGGCGGTGGTGAGCTGGCTGAAGCCGGCGTCGAAGGACAGCGGCAGCGCCGCCAGCAGCGTGTCGTCGGCGGTGTTTTCCAGGTAGCTCGCCACGCTGGCGGCGCCGGCAACCAGGTTGCGGTGCGACAGCACCACGCCCTTGGGCCGCCCGGTGCTGCCGGAGGTGTAGAGGATGGCGGCCATGTCGGCGTCCACGGCGCGGTGGCCGGCGCGCGCGGGCGCCTGCAGCAGCGCGTCCCAGGCGGTGAGCGTGAGGCCAGCCGGCAAGGCCACGTCGGCCGGCGCGGCGCCGGTGAGGACGACATGGCGCAAATCCGGGCAGCGCGGCAGCTCCGCCAGCAGCAGCGGCAGCCGCTGCGGCGACGTCACCAGCACGCGCACGTTGCAGTCGGCCAATATGAAACCGACCTGCGCGGGCTTGAGCAGCGGATTGAGCGGGACGAATACCCCGCCGGCCGCGGGCGCGCCGAAACTGGCCACCACGGTTTCAAAGCGCTTTTCCAGCCAGATGCCCACGCGCTCGGCACGCTGGAGGCCAAGCGCCATCAGCCCCGCGGCCAAACCCTGCACCTGCGCCTGCAGCGCGGCGTAGCTGAGCCGCCCGCCGTCATGGCTCAGGGCGCCGGCCTGCGGGCAGCGTTGCGCCGCGCGGGTGATCAAGTCAGGCAACAAAACGGCGTCAGGCATGCGCGGGAGGTCTTCGCCGGCACGCTTGGCAAGGCAGGCGGCGCCGGGAAAAGAGGTTCGTTGGGATTCAGGAAAATCAGGAAACAGCGGCCTTCGATCCGCCCTCCGGGCTGCCCGGATTTTGTTTTCGCCTGCCGCCACAAAACCTGGGCTTGCCCTGGAGTTGATTTGGCGTGGCCGCGGCGAAAGGGGCTGGCCCTCATCAAGGGAGCCGGGTGAATTTTGAGAAAAACTCCTGAGTATCCAATTCTGGGACTGAATTTCAAGTACTCATGCTGATGCAGAATCGCGCCTTCGCAACGTGCGTGCCGCAGTCCGTTGCCGCGGCACGACACGCCGGCCCGCTGGCCGGAGGCCGCGCCACGCGGCTCTCCCAGGCCCGGCCGACTCCATTGCACGCCGCTGCGCGTCCCGGACGGGACGCCGCGGCTCCTGGGCTAAGGACCTGCCGCATGGACACTGAACAACAAGTGCTCGACTTGCTCGATGAGCTGCTCGGCTTGGGCGGACGCACCGCGGGCTTCAACCGCGACACCGCGCTGCTGGGCGCCCTGCCCGAGCTGGACTCCATGGGCGTGGTCGCCCTGTTGGGCGGGCTGGAGGATCGCTTCGGCCTCGTAGTGGACGACGACGACATCGACGGCGCCACCTTCGCCACCGTGGGCACGCTCACGGACTTCGTGGCCGCCCGCATCGCACCGCGCGCTCACGCCTGATCCTGCGCCGCCCGCTTCGCCCGCCCCGCCCGCCCTGTTCTCAACCGCTGTCCCTGCGCCCTCGCCCTGCCCTTGCCTCCCTTGCCTCCCGCTGCCGGCGATAGAGCGCAGCCTCTGTACCTGGACCTGGACGGGGCCCGCCGCTTCTGTCTGCACCATCCCGCCCACGGCGGCGCGCCGCGCGCCCGCGTGCTGTACCTGCACCCGCTGGCCGAGGAGATGAACCGCAGCCGCCGCATGGCCTCGCTGCAGGCACGCGCCCTGGCCGCCGCGGGCTGCGAGGTGCTGCAGATCGACCTGCTGGGCTGCGGCGACAGCCCCGGCGACTTCCGCGACGCCACCTGGGACGCCTGGCGCGACGATGCGCTGCGGGCCAGCCGCTGGCTGCGCGGGCGCGCCGGCAACGCACCGCTGTGGCTGTGGGGCCTGCGCGCCGGCGCGCTGCTGGCGGTGGAGGCCGCGCGCGCCCTGGAGGAGCAAGACCCCTGCAACCTGCTGCTGTGGCAGCCCCCGGCCAGCGGCCGCGCGGTGCTGCAGCAGTTCCTGCGGCTGCGCCTGGCGCAAGCGCTGGCCGGCGGCGACGCCGCGGCGCTGATGAAGTCGCTGCGCGCCCAACTGGAGGCCGGCCAGGCGGTGCAGGCCGCGGGCTACGAGCTCTCCAGCGCCCTGGCCCGCGGCCTGGAAGCCGCGCAGCTCACCCCGCCGCCCGCCCGCGCCGGCCACCTGGCCTGGCTGGAAGTGGGCGGCACCGAACCCGGCGAGCCCGCGCCTGGCGCACAGCCCACCCTGGCCGCCTGGCGCGCCGCGGGCTGGCGCGTGGACGCGCACCGCCTGCCCGGCCCCGCCTTCTGGGCCACCGCGGAAACCGAGACCGCCCCCGCGCTGCTGCAGGCCACGCAGGCGCTGCTGGCCGCCACGGCAGTGGTGCGCGAAGGAGCCGCGGCATGAGCGCGGGCGCAGGCCTGGCCGGCGCCGCGCCCGCCTGGGAGGAGCGCGCCCTGGCCTTCGATTGCCGGGGGCAGCAGCTCATCGGCGTGCTGGCCGTGCCGGCGGGCGCGGCGACGGCAGCGGTGGACACCGGCGTGGTCATCGTCACCGGCGGGCCGCAGTACCGGGCCGGCGCGCACCGCGTGTTCGTCCGCCTGGCGCGCGCGCTGGCCGGCGCAGGCGTGGCGGCGCTGCGCTTCGACCTGCGCGGCATGGGCGACAGCGAGGGCGACTTCCCCGGCTTCGAGCACGTGGCCCCCGACGTGGCCGCGGCCGTGGACGCGCTGCAGGCGCAGTGCCCCGGGCTGCGCCGCGTGCTGCTGTGGGGCCTGTGCGACGGCGCCAGCGCCGCGCTGCTCTACCTGCACGCCACGCGCGACGCGCGCGTGCGCGGGCTGTGCCTGCTCAACCCGTGGGTGCGCTCGGCGCAAAGCCTGGCGCGCGCCCACGTCAAGCATTACTACCTGCAGCGGCTGCTGCAGGGCGAGTTCTGGCGCAAGCTGCTGCGCGGCGGCGTTGGGCTGGCGGCGCTGGGCGACCTGGCCGGCAACCTGCGCGGCGCGCTGGGCCGCGGCAGCGGCAGCGGCGGCGGCAGCGCCCGCGGTGACGGCCGGGGCGCGGCACCAGCCTCGTACCAGCAGCGCATGGCGCAGGCCTGGCGCGGTTTCGACGGCGAGGTGCTGCTGCTCATCGCCGGCCAGGACCTCACGGGGCGCGAATTCCTGGAGCACGCCGCGGCCGACGCGCACTGGCGCGGCCTGCTGCAGCGCCCGGGCGTGCGGCGCGAGGACTGCGCCGGCGCCGACCACACCTTCTCCAGCGAGCCGGCCTGCGCCTGGCTGCTGCAGCGCACCCTGGCCTGGGTGCGGCACGGCCACGCGCCGCTCACTTCCGCCTAGCCGCCATGTCGATACGCAAGTCGCTCGTCATCACCAGCATCGACAAGTACGCGAGCCTGGTCGTCAACATCGGCGCCACCATGGTGCTGGCGCGGCTGCTCACGCCCAACGAGGTCGGCGCCTTCTCGGTGGCCATGGTGCTGATCTCGGTGATGTCCATCATGCGCGGCATGGGCGCGGGCCAGTACCTGGTGCAGGAAAAGCACGTCACCGAGGACCGCATGCGCGCGGTGTGGACGGTGCAGATCGGCCTGGGCGTGCTGCTTGGGCTGGTGGTGGCGGGCATCGCCGTGCCGGCCGGGCATCTCTACAAGGACGAGCGGGTGCGCGACATCCTGTTCGTCCTGGCGGGCAATTTCCTCATCACGCCCTTCGGCTCCGTAACCCACGTGTGGCTGATGCGCGAGATGCGCTTCCTGCCCATCGCGCTCATGCAGTTCGCCTACGCGGTGACCAACGCCGCCGTGTCCATCTGGCTGGCCTGGCGCGGGCTTGGCGCCATCAGCCTGGCCTGGGGCAACCTGGCCGCCACGGTGGCCAACGCGCTGGTGGCCACGTGCTTCCGCCCGCGCGGCCACCCGTGGCTGCCGGGCGTGCGCGAGGTGCGCCGGGTGCTGTCCTTCGGGGCCAGGGTGTCGTCCTCGGCGCTGGCGGAGACGCTGGCCAAGGGCTCGCCGGAATTCTTCCTGGGCCAGATGCAAAGCCTCACGGCCGCGGGCTTCTACTCGCGCGCCAACGGGCTGATGACGCTGTTCACGCGGCTGGTGTTCGACGTGGCCTCCAGCGTGGCCACCACGGGCTTTGCCAAGCGCTCGCGCGAGTCGCAGGACACGCGCGGCCCCTTCCTGCTGAGCCTGGCGCACATCACGGCGCTGTGCTGGGCCTTCGCGGGCTTTCTGGTGTTCATGGCGCCGGCCGTGATCCGGCTGCTGTACGGCGCGCAGTGGGCGCCTTCGGCGCCGCTGGTGAGCTGGCTGGCCGGCGCGCTGGCCGCCGGCGCGCCGGTGGTGATGTGCGCGGCCGCGCTCACGGGCCTGGGCGCGGCCACGCAGGTGTTGCGCGCGGGCATGGCCAGCGCGGTGTCGGTGGTGGCCCTGAGCGCCCTGGGCGCCTGGCTGGGCATGCACGAGCTGGCCATGGCGTCGCTGGCCGCCAGCGTCCTGGGAACGCTGGCGTGGCTGCGGGCCGCGCGCCACGTCATCCAGTTCAGCTATGGCGAGCTGCTGGCGGTGCTGCGCTGCAGCACCCTGGTGGCCTTGGGCGCGACGCTGGCGCCGGCCTTGGTGTTCCTGACCTTCGACAGCATCGAGGAGCGGGCCGTGGCGGCCCTGGCCTTGGGCGCAGCGGGCAGCGCCCTGGGCTTCCTGGCCATGGTGTGGTTCTCGGCGCATCCGCTGCGCGACGAGCTGCGCCGCCTGCTGGGCAAGCGCGCCAACGCGGCCATGCCGGCGCAGTCAGGGCACTGAAGAAGCGCGCCGCACGGGCTCCGCGCCCTGCAGGCCCGCCGGGCCCGGCAAGGCCGCCGCGCACGGGTTCGCCCCGGCTGGGGCTCAGGGCCCCTGGCGTGCGGCGGCGGCCGTTGCGCCCTGGCCGGCCAGTTGGGCCGCCATCCAGTCCGACACGGCGTGCGCGCCGTAGACGTTCACATGGTCGGCGTTCTGCCACAGGGTGGAGGAGCGCAGCAGCTCGCGCGCGTCCAGCAGCGGGCCATAGGCCTGCGTCCAGCGCGCCACGCGTGGCAGCCGCCGGGCATCGGGCGCCGGCAGGTACAGGAACACGACCTGTGTGCCCTTGGCGCGGGCCAGCTCGGCGATGCGGCGCAGGTAGATCTCGTTGTAGCGGAACAGCAGGTTGGCCTCCAGCGGCAGCGCGTCCAGGCGCCGGGCCAGGGCCTCCTTGCCGTCGGTTTCGCGGCGCAGCCGCATCAGCTCGGCCTGGTGGAACTCCCAGCCCATCCGGCGCGTTCGCGGCTCGGTGAAGCCATGGCCGACGTAGGTGTCGTTCCAGTGCGGCCCTTCGTAAGTGGCGGGGTCGAAACCCGGCTGCACGCCAAAGGCGCCCGGCATGGCGCTGGCCAGCGCGTACTTGGCCTGGCGCAGCGGCAGCCGCACCAGGTTCTCGAACAGGCCCGTGTTGAGCAGCAGCGGCGCCTGCACGAAATCCAGCGGCAGGCCCAGGCGCTGGAAGCCCGGATGCGGCGCGCGCGCCTCGGCCTCCTGCAGCTCCACCACCAGGGTGCGCACGCGACGGTGGGCCAGCAGCTCGCGCGCCACCACGAACTCCATGTCGCGGCCCAAATGCGGCACGGCGAAGTTCACCACGCGCTGCGCCACGCCCAGCTCGCGAAGCCCGGCCTCGACCCGGGCGTCGTCTATGCCGCTTTGGGTGTGCGAGGTGCCGATGAAGGCGACGTCTATGGGCGTGTCGTCAAAGTGGATGCGCTCGTAGATCCACTTGAGCCGCAGGTAGTGCACGCTCTCCCGGCTCACGAGTTGGTAGCGGACGTAGCCGTCATGCGGCAGCAGCGCCAGCGCCAGCAGGACCACCAGGGTGGCGCCCATGAACCAGAGCAGGAACGCCCGCGCGGTGAGGTGTCGCATGGACCCGGGCCCTCAGAAGTTGAAGTAGAGGAACTGCGTCGGCTGGGACACGTGCATCAGGCCCACCGCGGCCACGACGCCCCAGGCGATGGCCACCCACAGCGGCGGGCTGCGCCAGGCCAGCGCGCCGCTGCCGCCCACGCCGGCCGCGCGCGGCGCGGGTTCCTGCACCAGCCAGCGCGCCACGAGCTGCTGCGAGTTGGGCAAAGCCGCCACCGCCGGCAACAGCACCGCCAGGGCGCCGAACAGCGCCAGGTAGTCCAGCGTTTGGGCATCAGCCAGGTTGAGCGTGAAACCGCCCACCCCATGCAGGCCGGCCATGCCGGCAATCACGCTCCACGCGCTGGCGAAGTCATGCGCGCGGAAGAACACCCAGGCCACGACCACGGCCACGAAGGTCAGCAGCCAGGCCGCGGCGCGCTCGGCCGCACCCGCGCTCCGTTGCCCGCGCACATGCTGCCAGGCATGGTTGATGACCAGGTAGCTGCCGTGCAGCCCGCCCCAGACGATGAAGGTCCAGCCCGCGCCATGCCACATGCCGCCGATGAGCATGGTCAGCAGCAGGTTGGCGTAGCGCCGCACCCCGCCGCAGCGGTTGCCGCCCAGCGGGATGTAGAGGTAGTCGCGCAGGAAGGTGGACAGCGAGATGTGCCAGCGCTTCCAGAAGTCGGCGATCGACAGCGCCTTGTACGGGGAGTTGAAGTTGTAGGGCAGCCGCACGTTGAGCGCCAGCGACAGGCCGATGGCCATGTCGGAGTAGCCCGAGAAATCGAAGTAGAGCTGGAAACTGTAGGCCAGGGCGGCGCCCCAGGCGTGCAGCAACTGCGGCGCCGCGCCGCCGTCGAACACCGGCCCCACGTAGGGCACGAGGCTGTCGGCGATGAACACCTTCTTGAACAGCCCAAGCATGAAGAACGCGGCGCCGGCAGCCACGTTGGCGCTGCACCAGCGGCCCACGTCCGCGCGCTCGAACTGCGGCATGACGTCCTTGTGGTGGATCACGGGGCCGGCCACGAGGTGCGGAAAATAGGTGACGAACAGCAGGTAGCGCAGGAAGTCCGACTCCTTCACCTTGCCCTGGTAGGTGTCCACCAGGTAGGCCAGTTGCGTGAAGGTGAAGAACGAGATGCCCAGCGGCAGCACGATGGCCGGCACCTGCCACTCCTGCCCAAGCAGCGTGGTGGCGGTGGCAACGAAGAAGCCCGCGTACTTGTAGTAGCCCAGCGCCGCCAGGTTGGAAATGACCGCCAGCGCCAGCACGCGCCGCGCCGGCAGGCTCTTGGGCGCTCCCGCGTGCACGATCCAGCGCCCAACCAGGTAGTTCAGCACAATGGATGCCAGCAAAACGAGCGTGTGCTTGGGCAGCCACCAGGCGTAGAACACCAGCGACGTCAGCGCCAGCCACAGCGTGATGGCGCGCGCACCCGCATTGGCTCGGCCCAGCGCGAAGAACACGCCAAAGGTCACGGGCGCGAAGGCAAGCAGGAAAATCAGCGAGTTGAAAAGCATGGCGGAATCAGAAGGAGCGGAGCGCGCCGGCTGCCGGCTGCATCACGGTTTCATGGGGCCGATGTAGCGCCGCGCCACGACGAGGTTGTCCAGGTACAGCGTCAGCCGCTGCGGCGCGGGCGTCTTGCCGCCGTGGTACACGTCCACCCACACCGTCTCGATGTGCAGCTCCGGGGTCATGCGAAACAGCAGGTTGGAGCGCTCGAAGGCCAGTTGCCCATCCACCCAGCCGCGCACCGCGCCGTCGTGCTCGCCGGGCTTGTTGAGCCGCACGTACTGCTCGATGCAGTACCAGCGGTTTTTCTCCAGCAGCCCGGTGGGCCCGGCGTTCCAGCCCTGGAGCTCGCCATAGCCGCCTTGCCGGGAGTCGATGTGGTACAGGTAGAGGCCCACGCCCCTGCGCTGCGCCACCACGGTGTCCTCGCTGGCGTGGGAATAGAACCCGCCGCGGGCGGACCAGCCGTTGAAGCCGTCGGCGGTGCGGCCGCCCCAGCCGCCGCGCCCATAGGTGCCCGCCAAGCCAGGCAGCTTGCCCACGTCCGACGGGTCCCAGTCGCCGCCCAGGCGAAGGTAGTAGCGCAGGTAGAGCTCGTCGGGCTCCACCCCCCCGGCCAGCGCCTTGAGCGGCCGCTGCAGGTCTATGCCCGCGAACTTGCCCTGCTCCACCGTCACCTTCAGGGCATTGCGCTGCAGCGGCTCGAAGCCGGCATCGCTGCCTACCAGGCCGAAGGTCTGCACGCGCTCGCCGGTACGCCAGCCCGTGGACCAGTCGTTGCGCTCGAAACGCTCCACGAACAGCACGTCGGCCTGCTGCTCCAGGCCCACGTCGCCGCGCACGCGGTCGGCCAGCCCTTTGCTCACCGGCACCGGCGCCATGGCCGGCGTGCGCACCGCGAAGGCACCCAGCACCATGGGCCCCCACACGCGCTGCATGGACAGGCGAAGCGAGACGCCGGCAGGCTTGTGCCCCGGCCGATGGGGCACCGGAAAGGACAGCAGCGCCACGTTGGGGCCACCCGCGCGCACCATGGGCTGGCTGCCCAAGCTGCTGAGGGCGGGACACGCGGTGTAGGTGTCGGCCACCGGGTCCAGCAGCTCGCGGCGACCGTCGTCCCACGTCACCAGCAAGGCCGGGCGCTGCAGCACCTGCTCGGATTCGCGGCTGGCGATGTCGGCAATGCCGCTGCTCCCCCCAAGCGCACGCAGCATCACGGCACCGGGCGCCGCACTGCCCTGCCGCCATTTCTCCGCCAGGGTCGTGAGGTCCAGCGCAATCGCCACGGCCCCCGTGCTGCGCCGCAGCTCCATGCTGGAAAACGGCTTGTCGCCATAGGCTTGGCCGGCAGCGTCGCTCCAGTCGCCTCCCGTGCGCTCCCAGCGCAGTTTCGCGATGGAGACGTAGTAGTCGCACGTGACGCCCCCGGCGCTGTCGCTGAGCACGGCCAGCGGCTCCGCCTTGTGCTCGTCAGCAAGCGCCGGCGCTGTGCCGGCCACGAGGCCGGCCACGGCCCATGCCAGCCGGCACGCAGCGCGGCGCGCCATGCCCGCCAGCCGGTGGTTGCGAAAAATCATCGTCACAGTGCCACCTCCGTCGGCTGGCGCTTGTTGAGCAGCATGCGCAGCCTGAAACGCAGCGCCGTGCGGTCCCAGGGCGTGAAGCGCGGCAGTTGGTACAGGTCGGCCCCGGTGCGCGACACGCCACTGGCCGTCGTGAGCGCGGCGCTGTAGCCGGCGCGGCGCACCATCTCGCAGTGGCGAGGGTGGTAGTCGGTGCGTGGACGGCCGTTGGGATAGGCGAACAAGGTCACGGGCGCATCGATCACCGCTTCAAGGTCGTCGCGGCTGGCCACGATCTCGTCACGCGCCACGTCGTCAGGCACGGTCGTCAAAATGGGATGCGTGCGCGTATGGCTGCCTATGGTCATGCCCGCGCCGTGCATGGCGCGCAACTGCGCGCGGCTGAGCATGAGGTCGTCAGGCAGGCGCGCGCGCGCGGCACGCGCCACCTGCTGGGCGCAGCGGTCACGCGCCCCGGGCTCCATGTACTTCAGCCTCGTGAGCAGCAGCCTCGCCGCATGCCTGCGGGCAGCCGGCGAATCCAGCCGGTGCCGGCCCAGCAGCAAGTCGTCCAGGTCCAGCACGTCGGCGCTGCAGCGGCGCACGGCCTCAACCAGGGTGTCGGACCACATCCGGCCGCCGTCCAGGTAGGCCGAGGAGATGAAAAAGGTGGCGCTCATGCCATGGCGGCGCAGTATGGGCAGCGCCACGTCATGGTTGTCCGCGTAACCGTCGTCGAACGTGATGGACAGCGCACCCGCAGGCAAGCTGCCCTCGCGCAGCCGGCGGATCGCCTGCTCCAGCGGCAGCACGGTGTAGCCGCGAAGCCAGCGCAGCATCTGGTCAAAATGCGCCGCATCGGGCTCGTAGGGATTGAGCGGATCGGGATGCGGCAGCACGCGGTGAAAGATCAGCAGCGACAGCGGATTCGCAGACGCCGCGCTCCCGCCACCCCACTTGGCCCAGCTCACCGGCCAGCTCCCAAACCCAGCGCGGGCGCCGGGCGCGCAGGCACATTGCGCTGCACGGCTCCAGGGGCCGCCTTGGCCGCGGACGCGGGCGGCGCCAGGTTCTGCTGGACCCAGCGCGCCGTGGTCACCACGATCACCAGCAGGTTGTACTGCAGGTCGGCATAGGCGAAGCTGAGGAAAGCGCCGCCCATGAAGAAGCCGATGAGGGCGACCTGGCACAGCCCAAGCAGGTCATACGCGTTCTTCAGGTGCGGGAGCTTGGCTATCTGGCGCCTGACCTTGGCCGCCAGGTGCAACGTGGTCAGCCATGTCGAGATCCACAGGAACAGGCCAATCCACCCATGCTGGCCCAGCACCTGAAAATAGATGCTGTGCGCAACGTAGACGTGGTGGGTGTCGGCCACCGCGTTCTCCACGACCGGCGCGTACAAATCCTGGACATGCTGCGTGTAGGCCTGAAACCCGGCCCCGGTGATGCGATGGTTGGCAATGTTGATGGCGGTGATCCACTGGTGAACGCGCGTCATCGCCGACTGGTCCTGGTCATAGGACTTCACGGTGTTCATGCGGTTTGTCCACTTTTCCGGAATCGCCGGAATCAAGGCAACCGCCACGCACAGCACGATGACGGCAATCTTCAGCCGCCGCCCCTTGGCTCGCCACCACAGGACGCACAGCATGCCCGTGAGCGACAGGAAGGCGCCTCGGGAATAGGTGCCCAGCACGGCGATTACGGTCAGCAAGATGACCACGCGCATGATGCGCCGCGTCCAGAGATGCGGCGAGGTGCTGTAAAGATAGAACAGCAGCGGGACCGTCATGATCATCGACAGTCCCAGCAGGTTGTTGTCCATCATGAAGCCGCCAGGCCCCACCATGGTGCCGCCGCCGCCGGTGGCCAGGGCGTAGATGCCGCTCTTGAAGCCGTAAAAGCCAATGGAGCCGGCATCCACCCACACGAAATACCGGATGTGGCGCTCGGAGTGCAGCACGCACATGCCCACGATCGACATCAGCAGGACCTTGGTGACCTGGCTGCCCATCTCCGACGATTCGGCCCCATGGATCGCCATTTGCGTGGTGATCCACGTCCAGATCACGAACGCCCACAAAACCTTGACGGGCAGCGACCGCGGCATCCTCACCGGCGTGCGGCTGACGAACAATCCCACAATGGTTGCGCCCGCGGCCATGGCGGCAAACGGGGCGCTCTGGGCAAAGCCATAAGTCAGCTTGTGCGGAACGCCAACGCCCAGCCAGGTCCACAACAGCACACCTATCCAAACTTGCCGCAGCGAGCCCACCAGCATGACCAGCACGATGGAGGCAAGGATGAGGTCCCGCATGCCGGATCAGCGTCGCCGCGCCGCGGTCCTGGCCGCGCGAACATAGCCCAGCCCCAGCACGGCGGCAGCCAGGCACGCAGCCACGCTCACGCCCAGCACCGCCAAAAGATGCACACGCAACGCCCGCATCTTTTCAACCATGCCCCGGTTGTCGGGCTCCGCCAAAACGCGAATGCGCGGATGCACGCCCTGCGCAATGGCCCCGAGCTGCTCCAGCGAACGCGACAGCGGGCCCAGCAGGTGTACCAGCAGCGCATCGTCGTAGGTGTAGACCGCGTTGCCCCACCACATGTACCACTGGTGCAGGCCGCGGCGGTAATAGCGGGCTGCGGCGGCAGGATCGGCAAAGCCCTGCAGCGCCCTGGGCTCCACGGGCCGCGTCGCAGTATCGTCCGCGCCAAGGCGCACACGCTCGCGAAACTCAAGGCCGGACATCGGCTGGCCCGCTTCGTCCAACGGAAAGAAGTTGTTGGCCACATCGATCATGAGCCAGCGCCCGCGGCGCTCGTCCCACACTTCGTTGAAGATGTGGCCGCGGCCGCCAAAGCCTTCGAACGAGAACGCCCAAGTGCGCACCTTCAGCCCCGCCGCCAGCGCCATGGCGTCGAAGACGTCCGAGAAATCCGCGCAGTAGCCTTTGCCCTCGCCAAGAATGAGAGCGTAGGTCTGCTCAAGATCGGATTGGATGGCCTGGCCCATGGTGGCCTGGTTGGCCCGGTTCTGCAGGAGGTGGCGGCCTATGGCCACCGCACGCTCCCAGTCGCCGGGAAGCCGCTCCAGGCCCAGCGCCTGCACGCGGGCGCTGAACTGCGGCGACGGCGCAGCCCGCTCCAGCACGAAATCGGCCGGCGTGGCCTGCGGCTTCCAGTCGAAGCTCGGCGTGTCCACAAAGTCCATCAGCAGCGCATTGCGCATGCGCACGAGCTCCGCCGAGTCCTTGAAATGGGGCAGCAGCGACAACGCCGCAGCCGCCACCACCAGCAGGCAAAACAACAGTGCGCGCAGCCTGGAACGTTGGGTCATGCACCTACTCCCGCCAAGTGGATCACGACGCGACAGGCAACCCGCTGGAAGCGGCACGCCAGCGGCCGACACAGCGGTCGATGATGGCGTCCAGCCGCTGCATGGACTGCGGCCAGGCATGGTTGCTCAGCATGCGCTCACGCCCGGCTGCCGCCAGCCGTGAGCGCTCGGCCGGGTCCTGAACGATGCGCAGCACCGCATCGGCGTACTCCTGCGGGGTGTCGGCCACCAGCAGGTGCTCACCGGCCACCGCATCCACGCCCCCGGCGGCAATGCGGCTGGAGACCACGGGAACCCCCATGGCCATGGCTTCGAGAATCTTGTTCTGCGTGCCGCGCGCAATGTTGAGCGGCGCCACCATCGCGGCCGAGCGCAGCACGTGCGGCCGCACGTCAGCCACCGAGCCCGTGACGGTGACCCCGGGCAGCTCGGCCAGCTTGCGTATCGCGGGCGACGGATCGGCCCCCACGATCACCAGCTTCATCCCCGGCCGGCGCTGGCGCAGCAGCCCCCAGGTGTCGCCGCAAAAGCGCAGCATCGCCTCCTGGTTGGGGTAGTAGTCCATGCGGCCGATGAAGCTGATGGTGTCGGCGTCATAGCCCTGCCCGTCCGGGCAAAAGTACTGCGCATCCACGCCGTTGGGGAACCAGTCGGTGGCCACGCCCGTGCCGTAGGACTCCAGCGTCTGCCACTCGGCGCGCGTGGTGGCGGTGCACAGGTCGAACTGCCGCGCCAGGCGCTTTTCCTCGCGGAACATCTTGCTGCCTTCGAGCCGGTAGCCCAGGTTCAGCGGGAAAGGCTTGAAGCTCACATACTCCAGCCACTTCTGCGAGTCCATGTCGCCGAAGTCCAGGATCTTGGGAATGCCGCGCACGTGGCTCACGTACTGCGCCACCGAGGAGCAATGCACGAAGATGAGGTCGAAGCGCTCCTGCGCCAGCAGCGCGCGCACCTTGCGGTCCAGCTCCGGGGAATAGAAGAAGCCCATGGACGAAGGCTCCAGCGTGGGCAGCCTGGCCACCATGCGCAGCGACTGCACGGGGTTGGACACCAGGCCCATCTCGAAGCGCGCGCAGTGCGGCGCGATGCCACGCCCCTCCTCGGCCTCCTGCGGCGTGCGCGCCAGCGAACACACCGTCACCTCGTGCCGCTGCGAGAGGTGCCTGATCATGTTGAAGGGCCGGATCTTGCCGCCGCGCTTGGGCGGAAACGGGAAGCGGTGGCAGACGTAAAGAATCTTCATCGGGCCAGGAAGCTCTTGAGCTCGGCCGTCACGTCCTCGTGGGAGCGGCGGTCCAGGTAGATGCGGCTCCATATCTCCAGGTTCATCAGCGAGATCAGGACATCGGTGCCGTCCATGCGGTTGGCCTGGTGGTCGGCGACCAGGCGAGAGACCACGCGCGGCTCGAACAGGCCGCGCGCGCGCACCACGTCGGCGCCGAGCAGCCGCGCCAGCACCGGCGCCAGCTCGTGCTTGAGCCACGCACCCATGGGCGTGCCAAAGCCGCGCTTGGCGCGATAGAGAATCTCGCGCGGCAGCATGTCGGAGAGCGCCTGCTTCATCAGGTGCTTGAGCTGCGTGCCCGGCACCTTGTGCTGCTGCGGGATGGAGGCGGCCATCTCCACGAGGGCCTTGTCCAGCAGCGGCACGCGGCACTCCAGCGACACGGCCATGCTCATCTTGTCGGTCAGCATCAGCAGGTCGTCAGGCAGCTGGGTCTCGGCATCCACGGCGAACATGCGGTTGAGCGCGTCACCATCACCGGCCGAGGCAAAGGCGGCGGCCAGCGCGTCGGTGGGCGCCGCCGCCCCCTTGAGCAGCTCGGCCACGTGGTCCTGCCCAAGCACCTGCAGGTAGCGGCGGTAGCGCTCGTCCGGCGACAGCGATGCGGACTCCAGGAAGCCCCGCGCCAGCCTGAGCTTGTTGAGCAGCTGCGAGTGCCTGTCCACCGGCAGGCCCTGCGAGGCGCGCACCATGAGATCGCGCGCCCAGCTCGGCAGGCGGCCGAACTTGGCCGCGTAGTGCTCGCCCAAGTAGCGCCGGTAGCCGCCGAAAAGCTCGTCGCCGCCCACGCCGGAAAGAATCACGGTGACGTCGCGCCGAGCAAACTCCGACACCAGGTAAGTGGTCACGAAGGCCGAGTCCGCCACCGGCTCGTCCATGTGCCACAGCAGCCGCGGCAGCAGGCCCACGACATCCGGCTTGACCACGATCTCGTGGTGCTCGGTCTTGAACAACTGCGACACCTGCCGCGCGTAGGGCAGCTCGTTGTAGAGCTGTTCGGCCTCGCCGCCGTCAAAGCCGATGGCATAGGTGCGTATGGGCGCCTCGGAGTGCTTGGCCATGAAGCCCACCACCGCGCTGGAATCCACGCCGCCGGAGAGAAACGCGCCGATGGGCACGTCCGACACCATCTGGCGGTGCACCGCCGCATCCAGCGCCGCGCGCGTGCGCTCCACCCATTGCGAGGCGCTGAGCGTGTGGTCCTGGCGCGAGGGCAGCCGCCAGTAGCGCCACTGCTTGACCTGCCCGTCCTCGATCGAGAGCATCGTGGCCGGCGGCAGCTTGGCAATGCCGCGGAACATGGAGTGCGGCGCCGCCACGTAGCCCAGGTGCAGGTAATCGGCCAACGCCTCCCGATTGAGCTGCGGCGTGACGTCAGGCAGCGCCAGCAGGGCCTTGGCCTCGGTGGCAAAGGCCAGCCGCTCGCGCGTGTGATGCACGTACAGCGGCTTCACGCCCAGGTGGTCCCGGCCGATGAGCAAGCGCCGCCGCCGCGCATCCCACAGCGCGAAGTTGAACATCCCGTCCAGCCGGTGCACGAACTCGTCACCCAACTGGTCGTAGAGGTGCAGCATCACCTCGGTGTCCGAACCGGTCTTGAACCGCACGCCGCGCTGCTGCAGCTCGGCGCGCAGCTCGCGAAAGTTGTAGACCTCGCCGTTGCACACGATCCACGTCGTGTCGTCGGCATTGCTGATGGGCTGGTGCCCGCCGGCCAGGTCGATGATGGAAAGGCGGCGCATGCCTATGGCGCAGCGCTGCTGCGCCGGCTCGATATGCCAGCCTTCGTCATCCGGGCCGCGATGCTGCGTGACGCGGCCCATGGCGGAAATGGTCGCAGGCTCAACCCGCTGCCCGTCAAAGCGGTAGATGCCGTGAATGCCGCACATCGTCAGATCTCCACGCCGGCCAGGGTGCCGGCATTGCGCCGCGCGCCGGGCGCGCCAACGCGAGCGCCGCACAGGCGCACCGCGCAAGGGGTCAAGGGGTGTCCGCGTTCGCCACCAGTCCGCACACACGCCCATGCGGCCGGGCCATACGCTGTTTGATACAACCGTTCGTTACGACTCAATCTGCCGTCCTCGTGCAGCAGCTCGGAATTATGGAGGCTTGACAAGGGTTCTCCCGAACATGCGGTGGCGCAAGCCGGCCTGCCCGTTGACGGAAATCACAGCAGGCCCGGCCTTCAACGCCTGAATGAGCGTTACAGGTTGGTAACTTCAACGAAGCGCCCAACGGCGCGCAGGCCTCAGGTGCTGCTCAGGGACAGGCCCGCCAGGCGGCCAAACAGGGCCAGCTGGGCCTGCGTGGTCTGCTGCCAGCTGAACCCCTCGGCATAGCGGCGCACGTCCTCCCGCGCCGGCATGGCCGCCAGCAACTGCTGCAGCGCCGCAGCCAGCGCCGCGGCTTCGCGCGGCTCGAACAGCACGCCGCCGGACTGCGGCGTCACCACCTCCGGCGTGCCCCAGATGCGCGTGGCCACCACCGGCGCACCGCAGGCCATGGCCTCCAGCAGCACGTTGGCCCAGCCCTCGCGGCTGGAAGCCAGGATCAGCGCATCGGCCGCGCTGTACCAGCGCAGCAGTTGCTCGTTGGGCACGGCGCCGACGAAGCTCACGCGCGCCTGCACGCCCAGGTTGCGCGCCAGCGCCTTGAGCCGCTCGCGCTCCGGGCCGTCGCCCACGATGGCCAGCCGGGCCTGCGGGTGCGTCTGCAACAAGGCCGGCATGGCCTCGATGGCCAGGTGGTGGCCCTTGCGCTCGATGAGCAGGCCCACCGAGAGCAGCAGCGGCGCGCCGTCCAGGCCCAGCTCCTGGCGCATCTGCGCCTGCGGCAGCGGGCGAAAACGCTCCAGGTCCACGCCGTTGCGCATGACGTGCAAGCGCTGCCCGTCTATGCCCCAGCCGCGCAGCACGTCCATCAGCGCCGAGCACACGCCAATGGAGGCGTCGGCGCGGCGGGCGGCCCAATGCATCATGGCCCGCGGTAGCGCGTACTGCGGCAACAGGTTCAGGTCGGTGCCGCGCGCGGTGATGGACAGCGGCTTGCCCAGCCAGCGCGCAAGCAGCGCCGCGGCCACGCCGTCGGGGTAGTAGTAGTGGGCGTCCACCACGTCGAAGTCAAAGCCCTCGGCCTGCAACTGCCGCACCGCGGGCAGCGCGGCCAGCGCAAGCGCCAGCGGCGCCGTCGTCATGCCCACCTTGGGCAGCAGCGGATAGCGCGGGTGCAGCACGTCGATGCCGTTGCGCGTCTCGCGCTTGGGCACGGCGGCCCAGCGCGCGTACTCGCCAAAGCGGGGGTTGGCTGACGGGAACCAGGGGACCGGCGCCACCACCTTGGTTTCCACCGCCCCGCTCTTGAGCAGCTCGCGCAGCCGCGTCTCGACGAAGATGCCGTGCACGGGCTTCACGCTGTTGGGGAACAGCGTGGAAAACAGCAAGGTACGGATGCGGCGGTTCATGCGCCCACAGGCGGGCCGGCGCGGCCCGCGTCCATCACAGCAATCGTCATCGGTTCACCTGAAATGCGGGCCTGGAATACGGCGCTGGAGCACATGCCCGGTGTGCGGGCGGTTCACTTGCCGGCGCCGGCGCTGCCATGCGCCACGCCGGAGGACGGCCTGCCGCGGCTCAGCAGCTGCCGCGCCAGATCGACTGCGCGCTGCGCGTTGCCGCGCCAGGTCAGGCCCATGCGGGGCACCGTGGCCGCCGCACCGGCCGCGACGCGCTCGCGCAGCGCGGGCTCGGCGCACAGCCGGGTCAGCGCCTGCTCCAGCGCGCCCTGCGCCTTGTCGTCAAACAGCAGGGCATTCTCGCCATCGACCAGCAGCTCCTGGATGTTGGGCACGCGCGGCGCCACGATGGCCTTGCCCAGCGCCAGGTACTCGAACATCTTCAGCGGCGAGGCGTACTCCACCACCGCGGGCTGCAGCGCGATGTCGAAGGCGGCCACGTGCGCGGGCACCAGCTCCCGGCCGATCAGCCCGGTAAAGCGCACCCGCTCGCCCAGATTCAGTTGCGCGGCCAACTGCTCCAGGTCGGAGCGCGCCGGGCCGTCGCCCACCACCAGCAGCCGCGCATTGGCCGGCGCCGACGGGCCGGCCATCCAGCGCAGCACGCGGTCCACGCCGTGCCAGTCGCGCACGAAGCCGGTGAAGCCCAGCACCAGCGCGCCTTCCAGCCCAAGCTGCTTCTTGGCCTGCTGCGGCGACGGAGCCGCCCCGAAATGCGCCTCGTTGATGCCGTTGTGAACGACCACGATGCGCTCGGCCGGCACGCCGCGGCCCATCACGTACTTCTGGGCCAGCACCTGCGTCACGGGCAGCACCACGTCGGCGCCACGCCAGACCTTGCCTTCGGCCCACGCCGCCATGCGCGGCAGCCCAAGCCCGCCGTAGCGCTGGCGCTCGTCGGCCAGCGGGGCATTGATCTCCAGCAGCATGGGCAGGCCCAGGCGGTGCTTGGCCATCAGCCCCCCCAGCATGTAGAGGTTGTAGCGCTCGTACAGCACGTCCGGCTTGAAGCTGCGCGCCGCGGCCATCAAGCGCCGGTAAGCCACCAGCGAATACGCCAGCTCCAGCACTTCGTACGCAGCCTTGCTGCGCACCAGCGTGCGCAGCAGCCGCACCCACCAGACCTGGCCGCCCATGTCCTTGCCCGGCGGCGGCGCCGCCGGGGCCACCACGTGGACCTCATGCCCCGCCTCGCGCAGCGCGTGGATCATTTCGTCGATGTGCACCGCCTGCCCATCGCGCGAGGCCGTCCGGTGGTGGTAGAGGATTTTCATGCGGAGCGCGCCCCGTTGGCCTGGCTGCGGCCAATGGCCACGTACTCCAGCCCGTGGGCCTTGAGCAGCGCCGGCTCGAACAGGTTGCGCCCGTCAATCACCAGCGGCTGCTTGAGCGCCGCACGCATGGCGTCAAAATCCGGGCTGCGGAACTCGCGCCACTCGGTGACGATCACCAGCGCATCGGCACCGGCCAGCGCCGCCTGCGCGCTGTCGACGAAGCTCACGCCCGGCACGCCCTTGAGCGCAACCTGCGCCTGCTCCGTGGCCACGGGGTCGTAGGCCTGCACCCGCGCGCCGCGGCGCACCAGGTCGTCGACGACCACCAGGCTGGGCGCCTCGCGCATGTCGTCGGTGTCGGGCTTGAAGGCCAAACCCCACAGCGCGAACGTGCGTCCGGCAAGGTCTTCGCCAAAGTGCTCCACCACCTTGCGGCCCAGCACGTGCTTTTGCAGGTCGTTGGCCTCCTCCACGGCTTCGAGCACGCGCAGCTTCACGCCGTACTCCTGCCCGGTGCGCACCAGCGCCTTGACGTCCTTGGGGAAGCACGAGCCGCCATAGCCCGCGCCGGCGTACAGGAAGTGCGTGCCGATGCGCGGGTCGCTGCCGATGCCGCGGCGCACCATGTCGATGTCCGCGCCCACCTTCTCGGCCAGCAGCGCCAGCTCGTTCATGAAGCTGATGCGCGTGGCCAGCATGGCGTTGGCAGCGTACTTGGTGAACTCGGCGCTGCGCACGTCCATGAGCTGCAGCCGCTCGTGGTTGCGCGTGAACGAGGCGTACAGCGCGCGCATGAGCAGCACGGCGCGCTCGTCGTCGGCACCCACGATGATGCGGTCCGGCCGCATGAAGTCGCCCACCGCCGCGCCTTCCTTGAGGAACTCCGGGTTGGACACCACGGCGTAGGCCACGTCCACGCCGCGGCGCGCCAGCTCCTGGGCCACGGCCTCGCGCACGCGGTCGGCCGTGCCCACGGGCACCGTGCTCTTGTCCACGATGACCTTGTAGTCCGTCATGTGCGCGCCGATGCTGCGCGCCGCGGACAGCACGTGCTGCAGGTCGGCCGAGCCGTCCTCGCCCGGGGGCGTGCCCACGCCGATGAACTGCAGCGTGCCATGCGCCACCGCCTGGGCCACGTCGGTGGTGAACTGCAAGCGGCCCATGGCCGCGTTGCGCTGCACGATGGCCTCCAGCCCCGGCTCGTGAATCGGGATGCCGCCGTCCTGGAGCACGCGAATCTTGCGCTCGTCCACATCCAGGCACACCACGTGGTTGCCCATTTCCGCCAGGCAGGCGCCCGTGACCAGGCCCACGTAGCCCGTACCGATGACAGTGACCTTCATTGATTGCTTTCCTTGATGATTCTTCGCGCCCGGCACCACCGTGCCGGGCCTGGGCGGCAGCGGCTTACCAGCAAAGCCCTTCGTAGGCCGGGCCAACGGCGCGCAAGGCCTCGTAGCCCGCAAGATCGATCACGCGGCGAGCACCGGCATGCGCCAGGATGGCCTGGCGCGCCTCGGGGTCGGCATGGCCCACCACGATCACGTCCGCGCCCTCCATCGCCTCCTCGGCGGAGTTGCGCAGCAGGTGTTCCAGGTGCGGCACCTCGCGCTCGATGTATTCCTTGTTCTTGCCCAGCAGCCGCGCCAGCTGCACGTTGGGGTCGAGGATGGCCAGCGGGAAGCCCTTGCCTATGAGCCGCTCGGCCAGCACCACCAGCGGCGAGTCGCGCATGTCGTCGGTGCCGGGCTTGAAGGCCAGGCCGAACAGCGCCACGCGGCAGCGGCCCTTGGCGGCGATCACGTCGAAGGCACGGCCGATGTGGGCGTCGTTGCTGTCGAGCAGACCGGCCATGGTGGGCACGGCCACGTCGGCCTGGCGCGCCAGCGTCAGGAAGCCCTTGACCTCCTTGGGCAGGCACGAGCCGCCGAAGGCAAAGCCCGGCCTGAGATAAGCCGGCGAGATGTTGAGCTGCCTGTCCTGGCAGAAGATGCGCATGACCTCGCGCGAGTCCACCTCCAGTGCCTTGAGCACGGCGCCGGCCTCGTTGGCGAACACGATCTTGAGCGCGTGGAACACGTTGCAGAGGTACTTGACGGCCTCGGCCACGCGCACGCTGGTGCGCACGAACTCGCCGGGCACACCGGCGTAGAGCTGCTCCATGGCCACGTAGCCCGCCTCGTCCAGGCTGCCCACCACGGTCTGCGGCGGCTGGTTGAAGTCCTTGACCGAGGAGCCCTCGCGCAGGAACTCGGGGTTGAACACCAGCGACAGCCGGTCACCCACCTCGCGTCCGGCGGCCTTGGTCAGGATGGGCAGCAGCCGCTGCTCGGTCGTGCCCGGCGGCAGCGTGCTGCGCAGCACCAGGGTGTGGGCGCCGGGCTTGTCGCGCAGCACCTCGCCGATGTCGCGCACCACCGCCTCCACCGCGCTCAGGTCAGGCACGAAGTTGGGCAGCGCGGGCGTGGCCACGGAGATCAGCGACATCTCGGAGTTCATCACCGCGTGCACCATGTCGTCGGTGGCGCGCAGCCGGCCGGCGGCCACGTTGGCTTCGATGAGCTCGTTGATGCCCTCCTCCACCACCGGAGAACGCCCCTCGTTGATGAGCCGGACCTTGGTCGGGTTGGTGTCAACGCCGATCACTTCGTGACCCATTGCCGACAGGCAGCCGCACGAGACGGCGCCGACATAACCCAGGCCAAAAACGGAAATCTTCATGTGTGCTCTTTCGATGACGGGTGTCCCGCTGGGGTGAACACGTATTGCAATACGACAGGTATTAAAGCTGCGTGACGGGTCTCAAGCCGGCGCCAAGTCGAGGCCGCGAACCTCGCTGGCGGCACCGACGCCGGCCACGTTGCGCAGGAAGGCGTCGAACATCAGCAGCGTCCACAGCGCGCGGCTGTGGTCGCCGGCCCCGGACTCGTGCTGCGCAATGAGCTGGCCGATCGCGCGGGCATTGAACCAGCCCGTGGCAGCCATGGCACCGCCCAGCAGCGAGTCGCGCACGCGCTGGCGCAGCGGGCCGCGCAGCCAGCGTGCCAGCGGCACCGAGAAGCCCATCTTGGGCCGGTACAGCACGTCGTGCGGCAGCCGCGGCTCCAGGGCCTTCTTGAAGAAGTGCTTGCCTTCCTGGCCGCTGATCTTGAGCGCCGAGGGCAGCGAGGCGCACCACTCCACGAGCTCGTGATCCATCAGCGGCTCGCGCACCTCCAGCCCATGCGCCATGCTGGCGCGGTCAACCTTGGTGTTGATGTCGTCGATCAGCCAGGTCTTGAGGTCGATGTACTGGATGAGCGCCAGCGGGTCGTCCGTGCCGGCCTTGCGCGCGTGGCGCTCGAACACCGCCTCGGCCGAGTAGCCGCCGAGCTCGCGCTTGAGCGCGTCGCTGAAGATCTGGTCGCGCTGCGGCTGGCGCAACTGCGCGAGGCTGTGGAAGTAGGCCTGCACGGCGCTGCGCGACATGCCTTCGAACGTGGTCTTGGCGCGCAGCACGCGCGGCGCCCAGTCGGCCTTGGGATACATGCGCGCCAGCAGGCCGAACATGGGCCCGCGCAAGCCCTGGGGCAAGGCGCGGCGCATGCGCTCTTCCATCAGGTGCATGCGGTAGCGGCGGTAGCCGCCAAAGGTCTCGTCGCCGCCGTCGCCCGACAGCGCGACTTTCACGTGGGTGCGCGCCAGCTGGCAGACGCGGTAGGTGGGAATGGCGGAAGAATCGGCGTAGGGCTCGTCGTACAGCCGGGCCAGCGTGTCCACGAGGCCAAAGTCCTCGCTGTCCACCATGTCCACATGGTGGTTGGTGTGGTAGCGCTCGGCAACCATCCTGGCGAACTCGGCCTCGTTGTAGGCCGGGTCCGCGAACGCCATGGAGCAGGTGTTGACCGGCGACTGCGACAGCCCGGCCATGTGCGCCACCACCGCGCTGGAGTCCACGCCGCCGGAAAGAAAGGCGCCCAAGGGCACGTCGGCAATCATGCGCAGCCGCACCGACTCCTTGAGCCGCGCATCGAGCTCGGCACAGGCCTCCTCCAGGCCCACGCGCCGCTGCAGCGTGAAGCGCAGGTCCCAGTAGGGCTTGGGCGCGGGCAACGGCTGGCCGCGACGCAGCAGCAGCGTGTGCCCGGCTTCGAGCTTGCGGGCCTGGCGGAAGATGCAGCGCGGCTCGGCGACGTAGCCCAGCGCAAAGTACTCCTCGACCGCCAGCGGGTCCAGCTCACGCCTGAGCCCGCCGTGCGCCAGCAGCGTCTTGAGCTCCGAGCCGAAGACCAGCGTGCCATCGTCCAGCAGCGCGTAAAACAGCGGCTTGACGCCCAAGCGGTCGCGCGCGATGAAGAAGCTCTGCTGGTTGCGGTCCCACAGCGCGAAGGCAAACATGCCGCGAAAGCGCTGCACGCACTCCGCCCCCCAGGACTCCCAGGCATGCACGATCACCTCGGTGTCGCTGTGCGTGCGAAACACATGGCCCAGCGCCTGCAACTCGGGCACCAGCTCCTGGTAGTTGTAGATCTCGCCGTTGAAGACCACGACCACCGAACCGTCTTCGTTGAACAGCGGCTGCTGCCCCGTGGCCAGGTCGATGATGGACAGGCGCCGGTGCCCCAGCCCCACCCCGGGCTCCAGATGCAGATCGCCTGCATCGGGGCCGCGGTGAAACTGGGCATCGTTCATGCGCTGCAGCGTCGCGCGCTCGAAGTTGCGCACGCCACGAGTGTCAAAAAGGCCGGTGATGCCGCACATGTCGTTCAGTTGCTCCGAGCTCGGTGCCGGTCGTAAAGGCACTGGTAGTCCGCCACCATGGCCTGCTGGCCGTAATCCTTCTCCACGCGCAGCCGCCCGGTGCGCCCCATGCGCCGCGCCTGCCCGGGGTCGCCGGCCACGCGCGCCAGCGCGCTGCCCAGGGCCTGTGGGTCGTTGGGCGGCACGGTTTCACCGGTGACGCCGTTGGCGATGAGCTCGGGGTTGGCGCCCACGGCGGTGACCACGGCGGGCAGCCCGCTGGCCATGGCTTCAAGCAGCGTGTAGGAAAGCCCTTCGGCCTTGGACGGCAGGGTGAAGCAGTGCAGGCCACGCATCACCTGCGGCACGTCGCTGCGCTCACCGGGCAGCCAGGCCAGGTCGGCCAGCCCAAGCTCCTGCAGCAGCGCCTGCGCCTGCGCGCGCAGCGGGCCATCGCCCACCATCACCAGCCGCATGCGCTCGCGCAGCGCCGGTTGCTCGCGCAGCGCGTGGGCAAAGGCCCGCACGAGGTTGAGCTGGTCCTTGACCTCCTGCATGCGGCCCACGGTGCCCACCAGCCAATGCCGCTGGGCCGAGAAGGGACAGCCCGGGATCGGCGTGGGCTGCTCGCCTTCCACCGGATGGAAGCGCACGGTGTCGACGGCGTTGTGTATCAGGCTCACGCGGCCTTGCGGCACGCGCACCTTCTCCACCAGGTAGCGCTGGATGTCAGAGGCCACCGCGACGAAGTGGGAGACGAAGGGACGGTACAGGCGGCGCACCTTTTGATAGCGCGGATTGCTGCCGTGAAGGTCCGACACGTCCCAGCCATGCTCGCTGTGAATGCGCAAGGGCACGCCGGCGGCCCAGGCGGGCACCGCGCACTCCAGCGCGGCAATGTTGTTGGTGTGCACGACGGCTGGGCGCAGCTCGCGGAAAAGACGGTACATGCGCGGATACAGGCCAATGGCATGGCCCGGTCCCTTTTGAAGCGCGATGAACGACACGTCCTTGCGCTGCACACGGCGGCTGAAATCCGTGACCGCCGTCAACGACAGCACGGCATGCCGGTAAGCCTGCAGCGGCATGTGGTTGATGAGGTTCACGATCCCGTTTTCCAGGCCCCCGGTGTCAAAGCGGTAGACCACGTGCAACACCAGCGGCCGCACAGCGCCTTGTGGCCGCAGATCCGTCCGCTCAAGGGCGTGCACGTCGGTCATGTCCGTCACCCGTGCGCCCCTTCGCTCCAGCCCAAGCAGCCCGTTGCGGTCTTTGCCATCACCAAACTCGACTTTCTCCACGCCACTGCGGCACCCGGTCACCAGCCAGCGGAAACGCGCCCAAGCACGCCCCCGTCCAAAGCCTCGCGCAGCGCAACCCATTCAGCGCCCACGCACACTTGAAAGCTGGAATTCTAATTTGTAACACCCATGAAACAGACCCGAGCATTGCACCGGAGAAATAGGAAGGCGTGAACGATTGCGCCGGCAATCGGGCCAATAAGTAACCAAGTTGACACAATTCAGGCGTGAAAAGATGCTGGCGGCTGTTTTCTGCCGCGAAGCTTGAGCAGCCATGGGCGCAACAGCGTCGTCAAACCCTCCCGCGCCGCACCCACCAAGCCGGGCACCGTGTGCAGGTTGTAGGCGCGCAGCCCCCGCCGCTCCCGGCGATGGCTCATCCAGTGGCGCTTGTAAGGGTCGTCGCCCATGAGGTAGTCCACCTCCGCGACGCCATCGATTTCCAGCACATGCCGCATCAAGCGCGCGGTCAGCACCGTGCCGGAGCCCAGCGCCTTGAAGGCTTCGTCGTAAGCAAGCTTGTAGATGGCTGCTTTGCCGTGGGCGACTATCCACACTTGTGCCGCGATGGGTTGCCCCTCCAGCCAGACCACGCCCAAGCGCAGCCACTCCTGCCGGGCGCAGCAGCGTATGAGCTCCTGCATGAAACCCGGATGAGGCTCGGCCTGTTTCCAGCTGGCGGCATAGACATGCTCGTAGGCCCGCAGGGCCGCTGCCAGCCGCTCGCCACCGCAGACGATCTCGATCTGGGCGCCGGCTTTGAGCAGGCGCTTTTCACTGCGGCGCAACGTGTTGCGCAGCTCGCCGGGCCGCTGCGCGAGGTAGCCGGCCCAGTCAGAGCTCACCTGCAGGTACCAGTTGCCGAAGGCCAGGAAATCCCAACGTCCCCAACCGGCCAGACGCAGCGCGTCCTGCATGAGGCTCCAGGCGCGCGAGCCGGGATCCATGGGGGCGAAATGCAGGCTGTGTACCGGCGCGTGCCAACGCGCCACATGGCGCAGCAGCTCGGCCAGCAGCTCCGGGGTGAGGGCCGAATCCAGCGCCGGCGCCCAAAGCGCGCTGTAGTAGTTGGCCAGCGACTGCACGCGTCCTCGCGGCACGGCGGGCTGCCCATGCCGTGCGGCCAGCACAGGCAGTACCGCCACCGCACGCCCCGCCTGCCGCAGCACATGGAAATGCGCCAGCGCCCCCAGCTCAGGCAAGCTGGCAACGAAGTTGGCATACCAGGCCGCACCCAGCTCCACGCCCGCGTGTTCGGCCTGCGCCAGCAGTGCCAGGGCATCGGGCGCAAGCTCGTCCGGACGGCGCACCACCAGGACGTCCGTCAGGAGGGCTGCCGGCGATGACGGCTGAAGCCGTTGCCGAGCCGTCTGCTGGGCTTGGCCTGCCGGGCCCGGCCCTGGGTCAGCTGCGCTCACCATGGCGCGCCTGGCGCAGCCCGGCCAGCAGCGCGTCCAAGTGGTCGCGGACGAAATCCTGCAGCGTTTGCGTCGCCTGGTCCGCCGAGATGCGCTCCGTGTACACCATGATGGCCGCGCCATCGCCACCACGACCGGCCAGGCGGTTGAGCGCCAGCAAGGCCTTGGCCCAGGCTTCACTTGCGGTGAGCTCCCCGTTGACCCAATAGAGCTGCCACACCAGCACGCGGCCGCTGTTCTGGTCGTCCAAAGCAGCGCTCACATGGCGCAGCTCGGCGGTACGCCAGGCGATGGAGCGGCCGCCCACCTGCGTCGTCTGGCTGCCGCGCTGTACTTGGGCCCAGGGGCCGTCCTTCCCTTGCCCCAAGGCATTGGCCGAGCTCACGAGCTTGCTGTCAGGCGTTTCGGCGGCGTAGTAGGCCAACTGCAGGCCGACATGCCGCCCATCGCGCACGAAGTTGCGCTCCAGCCGCAGGGTTGGGTTGACGTAAAGGTTTTGCCAGTCGGCCGGCGCTTGCGTGGTCGAAGCCCACCCCTGGGCCGGCGCCACCAGGGCTGTTGCGCCTGACAGGCTGGGCGCCGCGACGTCCTGCACCCGGGCCAACAGTCCATGGGGCAGCGCCAGCACGGCCAGCACACCTGCGACCGCCACTGACAGGCTGACCCCCACACCAGCGGCGGACTGCGCGGGCGGCGCCGGATCGCTGGCCTCCAGCGCATGCTCCGGCTGCGACCAGAACGCGCCTATGGAGAGCATCAGCAGGATGACGATGCCAAAGAAAAGCCAGCCGTAGACCAGGTGATCGGCACCCGTGGCGATCTCGTTGCCGCTGAGATGCCCAACCAGCACGATCAGGTACGCCCTCATCCAATTGGCCAGGATGGGCACCACGATGGAAACGCCCACGAACACGCAGCGCCGCAGCGTGGACGTGTAGTTCAGGTACGCGAACAGCACGCCCACCATCAGGGAAGCCATCAGGTAGCGAATGCCGCTGCATGCCGTTTCGACCGACCAGTGGCCGCTGGGGATGGTGAACTGCAAGCCGTCACGCAGCACCGGGATGCCCGACAGCTGCAATGCCTTCACGGTGAAGTCCGCCGTTCCGTCCATGAGCAGCGGGATGAGGAATTCGCCGAACGGTACGCAAAAATACAGGAACAGCAGCGGGAAGCGAATGTCGCGCGCCACCTGCCATCCCAGCACCGCAGGCACGCTGAGCACCACCAGCGTGACCAGCGCGAACTGCGTCAGCGCATTGACCGCAGCCAGGTATCCGAGCAGCCATGCCAGCGCCACGGCGGCCATGGGCGCGAGCAGCCATGGCTCCGGCTTGGGCACCATCGTCGCCAGCCGCGCGCGCCGCCTCCAGATCAGCCACAAGGCAATCGGCGGCACGGTGAAGGCATGTGTGAACGTCTCCGAGCGCAGCCAGATCCCCACCATGCCCAGAGCCGTATCGCGGTAAAGCCACAGCAGCGCAGCCAGCACCGCAGCCAGCGCCAACAGCGCGCGCAGCCAACGCTTGCGCTCAGGCAGCGAAAGCACGGCGCTCATCGGCGTTGCTCCGACAACGACCTGCACAGGGCCTGGAACCACAGTACGAGCACGGCTCACCCCAGGCTGCGCACCACGAGCGGCCCAAGCCGGTTGGCCAGCGCGATGGGCATGCGGCGCCAAGCTTCAATGAACAGCTTGTACTTGGCGTTGGAAGGATTGTTCTGCGGCACCGAATCGCGCTTGTAGAGACGGTATTCGTAGTGCAGCGGCGTGGGCTCGAAACCCCAGTTCTTCTTGAAGGCAAAAGAGCCCGTGCCCTGCTTGCTGCGCCCGTAGTCGAAAACCTTGGCGCCGCGCGCCAACGCATGGCGCATGAGCTCCCAGTACTTGAAGTCGTTGGCAGCCAGATCGCGCGCGGCAACGGCATCGCCTGCGTAGTACGGGAGGATTTCGTCGCGAAAGTAGAAGCTCAGCACGCCGCTCAATGGTTGCCCATCCGGGCCATTGACGGCCATGAGCTCCAGTGCATCGCCGAACTCGGCCTGCAGCAGCTGAAAGTAGCGGCGAGGCAACGCCGGGGTGCCATGGCGGTGGACGTTGTCGGCGTAGAGTCCGAAGAAGCGGCCTACGTCCCGGTGCACCTCGCTGGTCAGGCCGTTCTTGATGCCCTTGCGCACCATGGCCCGCTGCTTGCGCGGAATGGCCAGCATGTTGGCCTCCTCGTCTTCCAGCAGTTCCTTGCGGAAAGTGACGTAGAGGTCCTGCGCCGGCCAGTCGGGATGCCGCTGCGACGTGTGGCGAAGCTCCAGGTGTTGCACGCCCAGCTTGCGGCCCAGCTGGTCGGCATGCTCCTCAAGCGCCTGTGCAGCGTCGTTGCTGGTGGCGGCCACGCCGCCGTACACGGCAAAGGGCAAGCTGGTGAGCGAGCTGCCGAACAGCCAGCTGCGCACATGCGCCAGGGGCAGCACGCCCTCGATGGCGCCGGCCCGCCGCGCGAGAAGAAAATGCGTCTGGTGGCCGAACGCCTCTTGCAGCACGCGTTGCCATCCGGCGCGATGAAAAAACGTGGCCTGAGGACAGGCAAAGACGAACTCGTCCCATTGCGCCGCGGCGCGCTTGTCGCCTGCGGCGAGCAATTCGATTTGGATCATGCGTTGAGGGAGCCCGTGCCCAGAAAAATGCGGTCCATGCGGCCCCAATGAAAATCAGCCAGCAGCCGCTCCAGCCGAGACTCCATGCGCTGCAGGTTCAAGTAATGGCGAAAGCGCGCCTTGGCGCCCACGCCGTCCACGCGAGGCTGATCGGGATCTATTTCCCACGGATGAAAATAGAAGATCGCAGACTGGCGCTCGGCCTCGTTGACATGCCTCAACATCCGGCGCGAGACGCCGTAAGGCAGCAGCCGGAAATAACCGCCCCCGCTGCACGGCAGGTTGCGCGAGAGCAGGCGCAGCGTGGTGGGCGGCACCTCCATGAAGCCACGCGTGGTGGCGTCGAACGCAAAGCGCGGGGCCTCGGGCATGCCGTAATGGTCGTGCACGATGGGATAGACGCTGGAGCTGTAGCGGTAGCCTGCGCGCTCGAGTTCGTCAAAGGCCCAGGGATTGGCGCGCCCTATCGAAAAGCTTGGCGCCCGGTACCCCAATACCGGCACGCCCCCGAGGTCCTCCAGCAGCGCCTTGGCACGGCGAACGTCCTCGAAAAACGCCTGCGGCGTGAGATCGCTGGCACGCTGGTGGTCCCAACCATGGCTGGCAAGCTCATGGCCGCCAGCCACGATGGCTTGCACGAGATGCGGATAGCGCTGCGCAATCCAGCCTAGCGTGAAGAACGTCGCATGCACCTTGCGCCGCCGCAGCATGTCCAGAATGCGTTCGACGTTGCGCTCGACTCGGCATTCGCGCAGCTCCCATTCACTGCGCGGAATGTGCGGAGCAAATGCCGAGACCTGGAAATAGTCCTCGACATCGATGGTGAAGGCGTTGGTAACAGGGGCTTGTCGCATGTTGTTGTTGGCCCAATGACGCACAGGCTGGTTTCAGTCCTGGTTTTCCTCAGGCTTGCCGGCATTGCGCTGCTCGCCCTCTCCCAATAGTCGCTGCAGCAAAGTCAGCGTCTGCAAATTGATGTGCTCCAGGCGCAGCAGACTTTGCTCAAGCCGCTGCAACCTTTCGCCATGCTGCAACGCGATCAGCCGAGCAACCTCTTCTGACATCGGCTGAACGGCGCCAAACTGAAGCCCTGTCGCCATCCCCGCAGGCGTGCTGCCAGGCAACGCGGCTTCGCTGGCGAATTCCGCCACGACTTGTTCGATGTCCTTGAGCGTCAAGCGCGTGCTGCCCGAGAGGTATCCCAGCAACAGCAGCCTGTCGCACAGCGCATTGATGCGCCGCGGAATTCCGGCACCGGCCTGATGCACGGCCTCGATGACGCCAGACTCGAACTCAGGCACACCGGGAGCAGCACCGGCGCAGCGCAGCCGGTGTTCGATGTAGTGTTGCGCGTCTTCCAAATCCAGCGGGCCGATGTGGCAGGTGGCGGCCACGCGCTGGCGAAACTGCTCCATCTCCGGGCGCTGCAAGATCTGCCGGAACTCGGGCTGCCCAAGCAGGAAACTCTGCAGCAGCGACTGATTGCCAAGCTGGTAGTTGGAGAGCATGCGCAGCTCTTCCACCGCGCGCATCGACAGATTCTGGGCCTCGTCCACGATCAGCAAGCAGCGTTTGCCTTCCTGCGCCATGCTCAGCAGGAACGCCTCCAGCGCAATGAGCAGCTCCGACTTGGGCACGTCCTTGACGCGCAGGCCAAAAGCCGCGCCCACCATGCGCAGCGTGTCTTCGGCATCGAGCTGCGTCGTCACGAGCTGGCCAACCACCACGTTGCTCTGGTTCAGCCCCTCCAGCAATCCTCGCAGCACCGTGGTCTTGCCGGCACCGATTTCACCAGTGATGACGATGAAACCTTCGTTGCGCAGCACACCATAGTCAAGATAGGCCTTGGCACGCCGGTGTTGCTTGCTGGCGAAATAGAAAGCAGGGTCGGGATTGAGCTGGAATGGCTTGCAAGTCAGCCCAAAGAATGCTTCGTACATGATGGTCAGAACGTCATCGCAAACGTGCCCACCAGCGCCGACTCGGTGTATGGCTGCGAACTGCCTTTAGAGCTTGCCCGTCGGGCCAGCAGGGAAAAACTGGTACGGGGGCCCAGCTTGGTCGAAAGCTGGGCCGTCATCGAGCGCAGCTTGCTGCTGTTCACGTCGCCAATGCTGCGCCGCTGGGTCAGCCCCAGCGTGAGCGTAGACAAAGGCGTGAGCCTGTGGGCCAGCGACATCGACAAGCCACGCTGCCGGATGCCGCTGTTGACCGAGAAGGGATCGCCGAAGACCTCTCGATTGTCCACTCGCCGGCCCGTGGTTTGCTGCAGTGAAACAGTGAATGTGTCACGCACGCCCGTCCAGCCATAGGTCATTTGCTGCGCCCGCTGCAGCGTCACCGACGAGCTCAGGAACGCAGGAAGCAGGTTGGTCGCGTCGGTTGCGGAATACCCGTTATCACGAAGCACCTGCAACACCTTGGCTTCACGCGCGCTGGCATCGGGTTCACTGGAGGTGTAGAGCTGATCGAAAAAATCATAGACCGTGCTGTGCCCCACCGTGAGCGGTTGCCCTAATCCGTAGGAAATCGTTCTCGTGTCGCTATAGCTCACCAAGGAGCGGGCCATGCGATGGGAGAAGCGGAGTGTGTGGGCATTGCCGAAGAACCGCTTCTCCGTTTCCGCAAACAAATTCGTGCGCTCGCTGGGGGCCCAGCCCGCGCGAAGACCGTAAGTTGCCCGCCCCTGCATATCCTCGCTGGCGATGTCGCTGGACTCGTAACCCGCAATGACGCCAGCAAACACATCTTGAGCGAACCGCCAATCCACCACGCCACGAGCAATGTCGTTCGCAGTACGGCGGCCAAGGCTGAAGTCCTGCACGTTGTGCGAGAGCTGTGCCGTCCAACTCGTTGTGGTCCGCTGTTGCGCGGCGTTGCCAACCTGCAACCGCCATTGCGTGGACGAAGAATCGGAAGAGGACGCGGAAACGCTGTGCGTGGCGCGATGCGACACGCTCGCATCCCAGTTAGCCAAGTCGCCCAGGCGCCCTTCCACGCGAGGAGCCAGCTGTACGGTCCTGACTTCCGAACGGTTGCTGCGTCCCAGCTGGCTGTCCTCGGAGTCGACCCCGAGCGGATTGACGGCTTGCTGCATGATCGATGCTTTCGCATCGATATACGCGCGCCGCTCCAACAGTTCCGCGCTTGCGTTGGCGCTTAACTGGTGGTTCAAGCTGTTGGAGCCACTGGTGCGGGCGTAGGCCACCCCAGCAAGGGCATAGTTCAAAAAGCCCTGCACTCTGCCGGAGTGGCTGCTGACGTACAACCCGGGCGAAATGCGCGTTATGGCATCGCTGTCCCCGCCGCTTTTCAACGCCACGTTGCTGGTGATCGTCTGCCCCAAAGTCAGCTTGGCCTCGACGAAAGTCGTGGGCTGAGAAGTGGAAGTCTGCTCCAGCTGCGGCACCGGCGACGGCTGCACGACACCGGATGCAGGCTGGGCAAGCTGTTGTGCGCACAACGGCATGCTCGCTGCGGCCAGACACCCAAGCACAGGCAAGGCCGCTCGGCGATGCGCAAAGGATTTCATCGCCGTGCGCTCCGCGGTGAAACACAGGTCTCAGGCCGCCTGATCACCATGCTCCTGACCATATCCGTAGCCATACCCATACTTGTATCCTGTTGCGTAGGCATCCAGCTTGGTGCCGCGCGCCTGATTAAGCAGCAGCAACTTCACAGGACAAAACTCAATGGTTGCAAGCGCGGTTTGCACATCGGACTGGCTGGTCTGGCCTGCCTGCACCACAATGATGACCTGCCCCATATGGCTGGCCAGAGCACGCGCCTCCGTGGTCAGCAGCAACGGAGGCGAGTCAAAGATGATGACGCGATCGTCGTAACGCTGCGCCACTTCCTGCAGCAGCGCATGCATGCCATCGCTGGCCAGCACCTCGGTGGCGCGGTCGTGCAGCGTACCGGCGGACAGCAGCGTGAGCTTGTCCACGTTGGTGCGCAGCAGCACCTCCGGCATGGTGGCACGCCCTTCGAGCACATCCAGCAGCCCGGGCCCCGGAGCCAAGCCCAGCGTCTTGAGCACGGATGGTCGGCCAACGTCCGCGTCCACCAGCATCACGGTCGTGTCCAGCTCCGCAGCGATGCTCAGCGCCAAATTCACCGCGGTAAAGGTCTTGCCCTCGCCTGGCAGCGCGCTGGTCACCATGATGCGGTTGCCATGCGCAACGGGGGCAGCACCTTTGCCCAACGCATTGGCGATCAGTGGGCGCTTGATCACTCGGTACTGGTCCGCGATGCGCGATCGCGGCGACCCAGGCGTCACAAAGTTGAGAGCCGCCAAGCGTTGCAGATCCAGCTCCACGCGACGCGATGTGGCTTGCACCAGGCGAGAAGCAGCGCCTGCAGTGGCCGCCGGCATGGCCGTTGCCGCAATGGCGGACGGCACAGACCGTTCTTCGTGAAAAAAACCACCCTGCGCCTTGACAGCAGATGCGGCTTCAGATGCAGCGTGTGAAGAAGGAAAAACCGCAGCAGGAATGGCTGGAAGTTCGGGCAGTTGAACTTCGGGAAACTCATGCACCGGCGGAAATTCCGGCATAGGCGGAAATTCTGGTGCAGCAGTGAAACCCGGGAAATCGCTGGGCTGCAATGACGCATTGCCGGCGTCACTGGTCGGCACCACGCCTGCAATGGGGTCCTGTACAGCGGGAAGTGCCGTGGTCTGCCCCGGATCGGCCACGCCAGCATTTCGCAATTGCGCCAAGCGTGCAGCGGCTTGTTCTATCAAACTGCTCATGGCCTCATTTCATGGTTTTCAACGCTGTAGCGGCCATGACCAGCAGCATCACCCCCACCAGCGCACCCAGAGCCCCGAGGAAACGCAAACGGTCCAGCCGCTCCTGACGCTGTTGCGTCTCCGTCATCACCAGCGTCACAACGCCGAGCAATGGCAATCCCAGCTTGTTGCGCAATTCACCACCTTGGTAAAACACAGGGCGCAGCTGGCTCATCGCCAAAGAGATGACCACACCCAGCACCAATCCGGCTACCAGCACCACCGGAAGCAAAAGCAGCCGATTGGGGGCGGCAGGTTTGGGCGGCACACGCGGCGGGTCTATCAGCCGGAACTCGGCCACGCCTGCATCCTCCAATTGACCGGACATGGTGGCGGACTCGCGCCGTGCGACCAGTCCTTCGTAGTTCTTCTTGTGGATGTCGTAATCGCGGTTGAGCTGCGCAGCCTCTGCCTCCAGGGCAGGGGCCGTCTTCATTTGCTCACGGGCCACGGCATAGCGGGCGGTGAACTCGGCCACGCGAGCACGCAGTGTGGCGACCTGCACCTCCGACGAGGCCAAAAGCTTTGAAAGCTCCAATGCCGCGGGACTGGCATTGCTGCCTGTGGCAACTATGGCGCTGCCGGAAGCAGCTGCCGATCGGCGCAGGTCATCCACCTCGCGCCGCTTCTGCTCCTCAAGATCCTTGAGAAGCCGCCGCGTGGAAAGCACCTCCGGATGCTGATCCGTGAAGCGCTGCAGCAACTCGTCGAGGTGGCGCCGCTGCGCTTCCAAACGTGCGTCGATCTCCGGCGTTGCCAACGCCAGCGCGGCGCTGTCCACGGAAGCCGAAGCGCTGCCGCTGGCCGCAACGACCGACTTGCCGGCCAGTTGTGCTCGAGCGGTGTCTCGCGCAGTTTCGGCTTCACGCAACTCCAGTTTGGCTTGCTCAAGCAAGCCGCTCAGTTCGGTCAAGCGGTTGGCACTGTCTTTGCCAGAGCCGGTCTGCAATTCGATATTGCGCAGCCTGAATTCTTTGAGCCTGGTTTCAGCCTCCTCCAGCTTGGCGCGATATGCCTTGATCTGTTCGTCCAGGAAAAGCTTGGCCGAGTTGGTGTCTTTGCGGCTCGCGCCCAAACTGGATTCCACAAAAATCGAAACCAGCGACTGAATCACACGGCGGGCTTTTTCCGGATTGGAATCCAGATAGCTGAGCTGGTAGAAGTTGTCGCGGCCTACAGCTTTGATGGAGAGCTTATTGGTCAGAGATTCAATCAGGGCCTCCTGCTCGGGAATGGAGGCTTCTTTCAGGTCGAGATTGGCCATGTGGATGAGCTTCTCCACATTGGGGCGACTGATGAGGGTGCGACTGAGCATTTGCAGCTGCTGATCCACGTTGGGCTGCACGGCCAAACCCAACATCAGCGGGCGCAGGATGGATTGCGTATCAACGTAGATGCGCGCCGAAGCTTCGTAACGATCGGGAAGGCGCCACACCACGGTGGCACCGACCACCGCAACCACCCAGGCCACAACCAGCCCGTGCCAGCGGAAGCGCCACATGCCGCGCGAGAAAGCAGACAGCTGCTCAAGCAGCTCTTCCATCAAGATTCCTTTAAGTACACCAAGCGGGACCCGGCATCGTGGTCCCGCGGCCGCCAGCAGCCTCGCAACAGGCAGCCGTCAGAAATAGCTCTGGGGAATGATGAGGATGTCGCCCGGACGCATTTCGACGTTAGCGGAGATGTCTCCGCGGTTGAGCAGGTCCTTCAATCGCACCGAGTACTGCTTGTTGCCTTCGGCCGTGCGCAGAATGGTGGCACTGTTGCCGGCAGCAAAGTCGGTGAGCCCACCCACGGCGATCATCACATCCAGCAGCGTCATTTTCTGCTTGTATGGCAGGAATTGCGGCTTGGCGGCCTGCCCCACGACGCGCACTTGTTCACTGTAGGGCCCAACAAAATTTGTGACGATGACCGTCACAACCGGATCACGCACGTACTTGGCCAACGCCTGTTCGATTTCACGGGCCAGCTGCTGCGGATTTTTTCCCTGTGCCACCAGTTCGTCCACCAGCGGCGTGGCGATCTTGCCATCCGGACGCACCGGCACGGGCATGGAGAGCTCGGGGTTGCGCGACACAATGATGTTGATGGTGTCGCCCGGCCCAATGAGGTAGGAATAGTCGTCAGTGCCGGCTGTCGCGGGCGCCGGCGGAAAGTCCGGCTGGCTCGCACAGGCACCCAACATAGCCAGCACGGCAGCCATGATCACTGCGCGACCGGACCGGACGCATTGCTTGCGCTTCATTGTTACCCCTCCCACCAGCACCAGAAACCAGCCAAGACTCTGGATGGTTCGGCATGCCGCCGCCACCCGTGTTGCACGACGTCCACCTCTCGGAAGGGACTGCCGGCTCTTCGTACAATTTTGCAGGATTTATCAGTCACAAGTGCTCGAACGGCTTACGCAATGCCCTGAATGAGGGACATCTCTGAGGCAAGCTGGCAACTTTGCACACTGGCACCGAGCAAAAATGAAACGTTCAAGCTCACAGGTGATGAGTAAGACAAGAGTCAAGCCTCCTGAAGACAACGGCTTGCACAATGCGAAATCTCATTTTCGTGATGAACGTATCAGCCATACAACGTGAATTTGGTGGATTGCTGAAAACGGGTCCAAGCCTTTTTGCATATTCAATTTGAAGGGAAGTTATGAAGGTCTTGCTTACAGGCGCCGCGGGATTTATCGGTATGGCAACAGCATTGCGCTTACTGGAGCGCGGCGACCAAGTCGTAGGCATTGACAACCTCAACGACTACTACGACGTCAATCTCAAGCAGGCGCGCCTGCAGCGTTTGCAACCCCACGCCAATTTCCGCTTCTCCAAGCTTGACATCGCTGACCGCGGCGGCATGGAGGCGCTTTTCAAGAACGAAGCGTTTGAAGGCGTGATTCACTTAGCGGCGCAGGCAGGCGTTCGGTATTCATTGATCAATCCTCACGCCTACGCCGACAGCAACCTGTTGGGCTTCATGAACGTGCTGGAGGGCTGCCGCCACGGGCAAGTACGGCACCTGGTCTATGCCTCAAGCTCCAGCGTGTACGGTGGCAATGTGCGCATGCCTTTTTCGGAATCCGACGGCGTGGACCACCCGGTAAGCCTGTATGCGGCCACCAAGAAAGCCAATGAGCTGATGGCGCATACCTACAGCCATCTCTACGGGCTTCCCACCACGGGCCTGCGCTTCTTCACGGTTTATGGCCCATGGGGACGGCCCGACATGGCCTTGTTTCTCTTCACCAAGGCCATCCTGGAGAACCGCCCCATCGACGTGTTCAACCATGGCCAGATGAGGCGTGACTTCACCTACATCGACGACATTGTCGAGGGTGTGATCCGGGTGCTGGACCGCCCTGCCACGTCAGACCCGGACTTCAATCCCCAAGCCCCCCATCCCGGCCGCAGTCGCGCCCCCTATCGCGTCTTCAATATTGGCAACCATGAGCCGGTGCCGTTGCTGGAATTCATCGGATGCGTGGAGGAAGCTCTTGGACGCCAAGCCGACAAGCGGCTGCTGCCCATGCAGGATGGCGACGTGCCGGCCACTTTTGCCAACGTCGATGCGCTCAACGACTGGGTGGAATTCGCCCCGCGCACGGGCATCCGTGAGGGCGTTGCCCGCTTTGTGCACTGGTATCGCGAGCATTACGGCGTCTAGATGAAGACGGCGGCCCGGGTGCCTGTGCACAAGGGGGCCGTGTTCCCAGGCGCGAGGCAGCGGCGCAGCCGCCCCGTCACCGCAGCCGGCCATGACCGGCATGTGCCGGGCAAAGCAAAAACGGCCTGAGCCCGCGGACGGCCTGCTCATGCGGACGGCGGATTGCGCATCAGCGCGCGACCTTGATGGACAGCCGCCCCAACAAGTCGTAGAGGGTCGGTCGGCTCACGCCCAACAGCTCCGCGGCCTTGGCCAGGTTGCCGTCGCTGCGCGCCAGCGCCATCACCACGGCCGTGCGCTCTGCACGGTCGCGCACGGTGCGCAAGTCCAGCGTGTCGGCCTCGTCGGCTTCGTCGCGACCCTGGCTGGTCAAGCCGAGATCGTCCACCGCGACGAGCTGCCCGTCGGCCATGATGGCCGCGCGGCGCACCACGTTGATGAGCTCGCGCACGTTGCCCGGCCAGGCATGGGCCTCGATGGCGTGCAGCGCCTCCTCGGTGAAGCGCAGCGAGCGGCGCTGCTCTTCGCTGAAGCGGCGCAGGAAGGCATGGGCCAGCAGCACCGCGTCGCCACGGCGCTGGCGCAGCGGCGGGATCTGGACGACGATCTCCGACAGCCGGTAGTACAGGTCCTCGCGAAAGCGCCCTTCCCGTATGAGTGCCTGCAGATCCTGGTGCGTCGCGCAGACGATGCGCGTGTCAATGGGAATCTCCTGGCGGCCGCCCAAGCGCTCTATCGTGCGCTGCTGCAGGAAGCGCAGCAGCTTGGCCTGCAGCGGCAGCGGCAGGTCACCTATCTCGTCAAGCATCAGCGTGCCGCCGTGAGCCGTTTCTATGCGGCCGACGGTGGTCTTGGTGGCGCCGGTGAAGGCGCCGCGCTCGAAGCCGAAGAGCTCGCTCTCCAGCAGGGCTTCGGGAATGGCGGCGCAGTTGATGGCCACGAAGCGGCCGTTGCGCCTGGAGGCTGCGTGCACGGCCTGCGCCAGCACCTCCTTGCCCGTGCCGCTTTCGCCCAGCAGCATCACCGACGCGCTGCTGGGAGCCACCTTTTCTATCGTGCGGCAGATGCGCAGCAGCCCCTCGTCACGGGTGATCACACTTTGCGTGGCCTCGCCCTGGTTGAGCGCGCGCAGCCGCGTGTTTTCGGCCTGCAACGCGTAGAGCCGATAGGCCCGCTCCACGATGAGACCCAGCACGTCAGGGTCGAAGGGCTTTTCCAGGAAATCGTAGGCACCCAGTTCCACCGCGCGCAGCGCATTGGAACGCCCGTTCTGCCCCGTGATCACGATGACCTTGACCAGCGGATCGAGCTCCAGCAACTGCTCCAGCAGCTTGAAGCCCTCGGACACCGAATCCGGATCCGGCGGCAGGCCCAGGTCCATGGTCACCACCGCCGGACGGTGGCGGCGGCTTTGGCGCAGCGCGGTTTCGCGGTCGGCAGCCTCCACGCTGGCGTAAGCGTCCAGTGACCACTTGATCTGTTTTTGCAGTGCGAGATCGTCCTCGACGATCAGCAGCGGGGTATTCGTCGTCATGCCACACCAGCCATGAACGCGTCGGCGGGACGCTCGGTTTCAATCAACGGTATCAGCATCGTGATCACCGTACCCTTGCCGGGCTCGCTGTGCACCGAAATGCTTCCGCCCAACTCTTTGAGGTATTGCGCGCTTTCATAAGCTCCTATGCCCATGCCGCCGGCCTTGGTCGTGTTGAAGGGCTTGAACAGGCGGTTGGCCACGAAGTCGGCGGACATGCCGCAGCCGTCGTCACCCACGGTGATCCTGGCCTGCCCCACACACCGTTCCACGCGCAGCCACACGTGCTTGTCCGTGGGCGTGGCATCCAGCGCGTTTTGCACCGCATGGCCCACCACGCGCTCCAGGCGCTGCTCGTGGCCGCGAGCCTGCACCGGCTGCACGACCTCGACGTCCAGCATCCGGCCGTGCGACTGCGCCGCGGCCTGCAGCCGCTGCGCCAGCGCGGCCAGATCAACCCCGTAGCGCCCATGCGCGGGCGCCTCGCCCTCGCGCAACTGCAGCATGAGCTGGCGCATCTTCTCCAACGCGTTGTCCACCGTGGCCAGCATGTCTTGCTGGAACTCAGGGTTGTGCTGCAGCCGCTTGGCGTTCTTCATCATCAGCGACAACTGCGTCACGATGTTCTTGAGGTCATGCACCACGAAGGCCGACATGCGGTTGAAGGCCTCGAACTTGCGTGCTTCGAGCAGCGCCTCTGACGCACGCATGCGCGCGATGAAGATGCCAGCCTGGCGCCCAGCCGTCTTGAGCAGGTCGCGCACTTCCCAGTTGAGCGGCAACGGCGTGCGCGGCCGCGCCAGTACCACGAAGCCGGTGAGCTCCTGCGCCGCCGGCAGCGGCACCACAACCCAGGCCGATGCATCCGCCGCCAGCCAGGACGGCGGGGCGAGACCGTCATAGCGCTCGGGGCACTGGAGAAGCTCGTGCACATCCACCAGCCAGTCGCGCTCGCGCATGAAGTTGACGAAGGCGGACCCCGCCGCTTCGCGCTCCTGCACGCGGGTGCTGTTCCAGTAGGCCGCGGGGAAGTAATGCGTGCCGTCGGACGCAGCCATCCACAACGTGCCGGCGGGGCTCTCCACCATGTCGCCCAATCCCCGGATGACGTGGGAGCCTATGTCGCCGCTGTCGGGATGAGCCGACAGCGCCGCCGTGAAACGCAGCCATTCCGTGCGGTAGTCGTAGTGGTAGCGAAAGAAGTGCTTGCTGACGAAAACCCGCAGCCGAGCGCGCATCGCGCCTGAACCCACGAGCAGGGCCAAAGCTGCCAGCGCCGCCACACCGAAGGCCACCTGCAGCGCCTGACCCCAATCACCGCCGAATTCCCGCAGGTAGTAGCCGATGGCGGAGATGACGAGCAGGTAGCCGCCCACCAGCAGCAGCGTCAGCGTATGGAACACCATGCTGTGCGAGAGCTGCAGGGCCCGCGGCCGCAGCGCTTGGCGTCGCAGCGCCACGGCCAGCGCCGGCACGGCCAACGAGTGCACGGCCGCACGCACCACCAGCGTGTGCGGCTCCGGCTGTCCAAACAGAACGCCGTGGGAATGCAGGTACAGGTCGAACAGGTACACGCAGCCCAAGCCAATGCAAACGGGTTTGACGCTCCAGCGCCTGTCCTGGTCCACATTGCGGTAGAGCTGTTCCAACAGCAGCAGGCCCAGCACCGGCAGGCCGAGCGCCACCGAGGAGCTCAGATAAGGCAAAGGCCATCCGACCAGGGCCAGCACCGGCAGCGCCACGGCCGTCCACACCAGCGTGCACGCAGACCCGCGCAGCCAGCGCTGCGGCTGCAGCAGCAACAGCACCAACTGGAACCAGGCGCCGTAGCGCCACGCGTCCAATGCCAGTGCGGCGGCGATCCAGCCCGGCTCGCCGCGCAGTTGCGTGATCAGCGCAACGACCGCCCAAGCCGCAGTACACAGCAAGGCAAAGCGCAGCGCCCGCGCAATGGGTGTGCCCCGCTCGGAGGCCGCGCTCACCAGGACCAGCCGCAGGCCCAGCCACAGGTGCAGCACTGCCGCCAGAGCGTAGCTGGCGATCGCGGCCTGGCCAAAAGTCACTACCACCTGGGCTCGACTCCGAGTTGTCGCGTGCGCGCAAGGCCCGCCCGCCCCCCGGGCGTCAGCGTGCGCCCTTGCCGGTAAGCACCACGCCCACGGTCTCGAACAGGACGAGCAGGTCCAGCGTCAGCGTGTGGTTCTTGACGTAGTAGAGGTCGTACTGGAGCTTTTGCAGCGAATCCTCCACCGTCGCGCCGTAGGGATAGCGCACCTGCGCCCAACCGGTGACGCCGGGTTTGATGCTGTGGCGCAGGCCGTAGTAGGGCAGCTCGCGCGCGAGCTGCTCGACGAAGAAGGGACGTTCGGGACGCGGGCCGACGATGCTCATGTCGCCCAACAGGATGTTGAAGATCTGGGGCAGTTCGTCGATGCGCAGCCGCCGGATGATGCGTCCGATGCGCGTGACGCGGTCGTCCTTGGCCGTGGCCCAACGCGGCCGCCCGTCCTTCTCGGCATCGGTGCGCATGCTGCGGAACTTGATGACGTCAAAGCAGCGCCCGTTGAGGCCCACGCGCTCTTGCTTGTAGAGCACCGGCCCGGGGCTTTCCAGCTTGATCAGCAGCGCCGTGATCAGCATGACCGGGGCCGACACCAGCAGCAGCAGCGCCGCGCTCAGCAGATCGCACAGCCGCTTGACGCCCATGCGCAGCCGGCCCTGGTTGAAGCCGGTGCCGAACACCAGCAGTGCAGGCTCCAGGCAGTCCACGCGCAGCTGGCCCAGGGTCTTTTCGAAATGGCTGGAGACGTCTAGCACGCGTATGCCTTGGGTACGGCAGGCCAGCAGCTGGTCCATGGGCATGCCGCCACCGCGCCGCTCGCTGGGCGCCACGATCACCTCGTGGACCTTCAGGCGCTGCGCCAGTTGGGCCAGCGGCTCATGCGTGGAAAGCAGTTGCTGCGCAGGCACGCCAAGGGCACCTTCGTTGACCGTGGGGTAGTAGCCCACGAGCTCCACCGAGGCTTCAGCTTCCTTGATCGTGCGGCCCACGTTGGCGGCCCGCTCACCGGCGCCGAGCACGAGCACCCTGGTCCTCAGCCGTGCGGGCCAAAGGGCATGCGCCGCGTACACCCGGTGCGCCACCACCACCGCCGTTCCCAGCAAGGCCGCCGTGGGCAGCGCCGCAGCGGGCACCAGGCTGTTGGGCATGAGATGCGCGATCAGAAAAGCCAGAGGAAGCACCAGCAGCACGCACACCAGCGCACGCACACATGACTGGCCCAGCGAACGTTTGTGTGCAGGCTCGTAGAAGCCGGAAGCCGTGGCGATGACGCAAAGGAAAGCGGCCAGCGACATGCCCTGCGCCGCCATGCCGGGCATGGTCAACACCAACGCCTCGCTTGCCTGGCTCATGCCGAAAAGAACCACGACAAGGGTAAGCGCCGCGAAATCGAACCCAACCTGATAAAGCACTCGCTGGTGCACGTGGTGCTTGTAGACGCTGATCACCTTCCCCCCTCACCGCCCCTCAGGGCGGAAATTCCTCTTGCGCCACCAGGGCCCAAGCCATCTGCCGCAGATGACGCCGCGGATCTCGCCGCTTCGCTCTCCTGTGCAAGAGCACGCCATCCGGTCATCGAACGCACCTTTTCCGTCAAGGGTCCAGGTCACCGCGGCGGCCGGTATTTGTAGCTATTTGCTACGAGCACAGGACCATGAATCAAGTAGAAATATATTATGCAATATCCCGACTTTTATTAATTTCAATTATGCATGTGATTATTTGCACATAAACTCCTTGATATACCTCATTGATCACGAACTTTCTGACGGGCACAGCGTTTATATACACAATTCCTTACAAAAGTCCGCAATGGAGCACGGCGTGCGCTTGCACGGCTCAGTGCATGGGACGGGTGAGGCACCTACGCGCCAGGGCTGGGACCGTTCGGCCCAAGACTGGGCATGAAGGGTTGAGACAGCCTTGCCTTCCAGAGCCAGCGGCTTCAGACCAGCCACCCGTGGTCAGCGCCGCCGAGGTTGACAACCAGGCCACCGACGGACACGGGCCAGCCATGCCGGGAATACATGCAGCCCGCCGCTCTCTACGAACATGAGGCGGCCTCCGTAAAGTTGCTTGCTCCGCTGGCGGCAATCATGGGGATTGCCGCCTGGGGGTGCAACGGCGCGAAGTCAAGCAAAGCCGCGCTGCGTGCGATGCATCACTGCACGCGCCGGGCCGGGGATGGCCCGGAGACGCCGGCGGGGTGCCGGCGCAACGCTTCAGTCGTCCAGGCCGAGATCCTGGATCTTGCGCGTGATGGTGTTACGCCCAATACCGAGCTTGTGCGCGGCCTCTATGCGGCGCCCGCGCGTGAGTTCTAGCGCGGTGTGGATCAGGCGGCCCTCGAACTGCCGGGTCAGCGTGTCCCACACTTCCGGCGAGCCCGCTTCGAGCATGCCCCGGGCCTGGCGCTCCAGATCGCGCAGCCAATCGGCTTCCAGCGTGGTCGCGGCCACGGCTGCAACGCCGGCCGCCGGCACGCCGGACTCGGCCGCCAGAACCGGCTCGGCAAGCGGCGCGCTCGGCACACTGAGTGCCGGCGCTTCCTGGGCCGACAGCACGCTGCCGCCCATGAGCTCAGGCGGCAAGTCCTTGGGCTCGATCACTTGGGCCGGCGCCATCACGGTGAGCCAGTGGCAGATGTTCTCCAACTGGCGCACGTTGCCGGGAAAGTCGAAGGCCGCCAGGCGCTGCAGCGCCGCGTCGGTGATTCGCTTGGGCTCCACGCCCAGTTCGCGCGCGCTCTTGGAGAGGAAGTAGCGTGCCAGCGACGGCACGTCCTCGCGCCGCTCGCGCAACGGCGGCAGCCGCAGCCGGATGACGTTGAGGCGGTGGAACAAGTCCTCGCGGAACACGCCTTCCTTGACGCGCTGCTCCAGGTTCTGGTGCGTGGCGGCGATCACGCGCACGTTGCTCTTGAGCGGCTGGTGGCCGCCCACGCGGTAGAACTGCCCGTCGGAGAGCACGCGCAGCAGCCGCGTCTGCAGATCGAAGGGCATGTCGCCGATTTCGTCCAGAAACAGCGTGCCGCCGTCAGCCTGCTCGAAGCGGCCGCGACGCATGCTCTGCGCGCCGGTGAAGGCGCCGCGCTCGTGGCCGAAAAGCTCTGACTCCAGCAAGTCCTTGGGGATGGCCGCGGTGTTGATGGCCACGAAGGGCCCGTTGCCGCGTGGACTGTGCTTGTGCAGCGCACGCGCAACGAGCTCCTTGCCCGACCCGCTCTCGCCGGTGATGAGCACCGTGACGTTGCTTTGGGAGAGGCGGCCGATGGCGCGGAACACGTCCTGCATCGCCGGCGCCTGGCCCAGCATCTCGGGCATCTGCGCCATGCGCTCGCCCTGCACCTGCTCGCGCAGGCTTTCCTCGACGGCGCGGCGTATGAGCTCCACCGCCTTGGTCACATCGAAGGGTTTGGGCAAGTACTCGAAGGCACCGCCCTGGAAGGCAGAGACGGCGCTGTCCAAGTCGGAATACGCCGTCATCACGATCACCGGCAGGCCCGGCAGGCGCTGCTTGACCTTGGCCAGCAGGTCCAGGCCGGAGCCGCCGGGCATGCGGATGTCGCTCACCAGGACCTGTGGCTCGTCGTCGTCCAGCGCGGCGAGCACGTCGCGCGGGCTGCCGAAGCTGCGGACCTGGAACTGCTCGCGCGCCAGCGCCTTTTCGAGCACGAAGCGTATGGATTGATCGTCGTCTACGACCCAGATCGGTTTCATGCTTGGGCGCTTACCTCGTGGTGTGTCAGGGCAAAGGGATGAGGATCTTGAAAATCGTCTGGCCCGGCGTGCTGTCGCATTCGATGGTGCCCTGGTGCTGTTGCACGAAGGTCTGCGCCAGCGTCAGTCCCAAGCCGGATCCGCCTTCGCGTCCCGACACCAGCGGGTAGAAGATGCGATCGCGAATCGAGTCGGGGACACCCGGACCGTTGTCCTCGATATGCAATTCCAATGCCAGTCTGTACCGCGTCTTGCCTATGGTGACCTGGCGCGTCACGCGCGTGCGCAGCACGATGCAGGCGTCGCCCTCGGCAATGCGCTGCGTGAGCGCCTGCGCCGCGTTGTGGGCAATGTTGAGCACGGCCTGTATGAGCTGCTCGCGGTCGCCGCGGAACTCGGGAATGGAGGTGTCGTAGTCGCGTTGCACGGCCAGCCCGCGCGGGAACTCGGCCAGGATCAGCGCCCGCACCCGCTCGCACACCTCGTGGATGTTGACGTCGCCCACCACGTGCGGCTTGCGGTGCGGCGCCAGCAGCCGGTCCACCAGCGCCTGCAGCCGGTCGGCCTCCTGGACGATGACCTGCGTGTACTCGGTCAGCTCCTTGGACTGCAGCTCCATCTGCAGCAGTTGCGCCGCGCCGCGGATGCCGCCCAAAGGGTTCTTGATCTCGTGCGCGAGGTTGCGGATGAGCTCCTTGTTGGCCTGCGCCTGGTCCAGCGCGCGCTCCTCGCGGTCCTGGCGGGTCTGCTGCTCGATCTCGATCATCTCGACGAGCACGCGATCCGCGCTGTCCGTCTGGTTGACGATGACATGGACCGGCAGCGCCTCGGGCTGCATGCCCGGCAGCCGCTTGAGCATGGCGTCGAAGCGGCCGCTGGCGTAGTCGTTGCGCGCCACGGCGGCCAGCGTCTCCTGCAACTGGCGCGGCAGCACGAACCACTGCGGCAGGTGCCCGCCCACCAGACTGCGGCGCGACAGGCCGATCTGGTCCTCGAAGGCCGAGTTGACGAACAGGCACTGCCCCTGCGGCGAGACCACGGCCACCAGCGTGGCGAGCAGGTCGAAGTTGTCGAAGTTGGATTTGGTGGAGCGGGAAGGCTTCATGGGCGGGAAAGGCGGGCCAGTTCGCGCTGCAGCGCGGCGATGTCGGCGCTGCTGCGCTCTATGGAGGCCTTGAGTGCGGCCACGCGGTCGAGGTAGCGCTGGTTGTTGCGCTCGTGCCCCAAGCGCTCAGGCTGGCCATCGTTGTATTCGGCCAGCAGTTGCTGCAGCCGCGTCTGCTCGCGCTGCAACTCGGCCTGCAGGATGGCGCGCGCGTCGTTGTCGCGCTCGCGCTGCTGCGGCGCCGTCACGCGCTCGGCGGGCCGCGCCACCACCGGGGCCGTCCCTGATGCGGCCGCGGCCGTGGCCGATGCCACACCGGTGGCCGGCGGTGTGGCCCTGGAGGCCGCATGCGGCCGCGTGCCGGAAATGGTCACGGGCGAAGCATCCACGGCCTGGCAGCCGCGCGCGCGCGCCTGCTGGGCGCTGATGGCATCGGTGTAGAGAATGGGCGGTCCCGGGCAGCGGTAGACCGTGGTGCTGCCCTGGGCCTGCGCCGCCGCGCCGCTCAACAGCAGCGCCGCGTGCAGCAGGGCCCGGCTGGTGTGCTTCATGCGCAAGGCTCCGTGGAAGGCAGCCCGATTTTCGCAAAGGCCGGTGGGGCCGCCCCCATAAACAAAAAGGGACGGCCCAGAGGACCGTCCCTTTCGCACACGTCAGGATCCTTGAGGGATCACAGGGCGTAGTACATGTCGAACTCGACCGGGTGCGTGGCCATGCGGAAGCGGGTGACTTCCTGCATCTTCAGATCGATGTAGGCGTCGATGTAGGAGTCGGTGAACACGCCGCCCTTGGTCAGGAAGGCGCGATCCTTGTCCAGAGCTTCCAGGGCCTGGTCCAGGCTGTGGCAGACGGTCGGGATCTTCGCGTCCTCTTCCGGCGGCAGGTGGTACAGGTCCTTGGTGGCAGCTTCGCCCGGGTGGATCTTGTTTTCCACGCCGTCCAGGCCCGCCATCAGCAATGCGGCAAAGCCCAGGTACGGGTTCATCAGGGGATCGGGGAAGCGGGCTTCCACGCGACGGCCCTTCGGATTGGCCACGTAGGGGATGCGGATCGAGGCCGAGCGGTTCTTGGCCGAGTAGGCCAGCTTCACCGGGGCTTCGAAGCCAGGCACCAGGCGCTTGTAGCTGTTGGTGCCGGGGTTGGTGATGGCGTTCAGGGCACGGGCGTGCTTGATGATGCCGCCGATGTAGTACAGGGCGAAGTCGGACAGGCCCGCGTAGCCGTCGCCGGCGAACAGGTTCTTGCCGTCCTTCCACACCGACTGGTGCACGTGCATGCCGCTGCCGTTGTCGCCAACGATGGGCTTGGGCATGAACGTGGCGGTCTTGCCGTAGGCGGCCGCGACGTTGTGGATCACGTACTTCTGCAGCTGCACCCAGTCAGCGCGCTCGATCAGCGTGCTGAACTTGGTGCCGATTTCCATCTGGCCGGCGGTGGCCACTTCGTGGTGGTGCACTTCGACCGGAATGCCCAGCTGCTCCAGCAGCAGGCACATTTCCGAGCGCAGGTCCTGGCCGGAATCGACCGGGGGCACGGGGAAGTAGCCGCCCTTGACGGAGGGACGGAAACCGGAGTTGCCGTGCTCGTATTCCTTGCCGGTGTTCCAGGCGGCTTCTTCGCTCTCGATCTTGGAGAAGCAGCCGGACATGTCGATGTTCCAGCGCACGCTGTCGAACACGAAGAATTCCGGCTCCGGACCGAAGTAGGCGGTGTCGCCCAGGCCGGAAGCGCGCATGTAGGCTTCAGCGCGCTTGGCCAGCGAGCGCGGATCGCGCTCGTAGGGCTTGCCGTCGGCCGGATCGATGACGTCGCAGGTCAGGATCAGCGTCGGCTCTTCGAAGAACGGGTCGATGTTGGCCGTGTTGGCATCCGGCATCAGCAGCATGTCGGAGGCTTCGATGCCCTTCCAGCCAGCGATGGACGAGCCGTCAAAGGCGTGGCCCGACTGGAACTTGTCTTCATCGAAATGGGAGACGGGCACCGAAACGTGCTGCTCCTTGCCGCGGGTGTCGGTGAAGCGGAAGTCGACGAATTTGACTTCGTTCTCCTTCACCATCTTCATCACGTCGGCGACAGTCTTGGACATCAATTTCTCCTAGCGGATGTGCTGTGCGAGTGGGTCAATAACTGCTAGATCGAACAAAGGCCCGGTGCGAGACCGGGCCTTTGCTTGAGCACTGGAATCTAGCAGAAAGCATGCCGATTTCAGCGATCTTCGCCCTGTGCTGCGTCAAGCCGGGGCAGGCACTCGTGAAAGAGGCCATGATCCTGCTCAAATACGCCCCATTTCGATGCATTTTTACGCACCGAAATGGTGAAATGAAATTCCTGCTAGCGCACCAACTCAGGGCCCAACTTGGCTTGCAGCTTTGCCAGGCCCGCGCGGAGGTCGTCGAACGCGGCGTCCACCACCGCCGCAGGGCCCTTGACACCCAGCTCCACGTGGCGGCCCCACTGGGGGTGGTCCACGCTGGGCAGGCTGAAGACGCGCACGCGCTCATGCGCGGCCTCCACCGCTTCCATCAGCGGCGTGAGCACCGCCTCCATCGCGCCCATGACGATGACAGAGTGCTCGCGCTGGCGCTGCGTGCCGTGCAGCGCCGCGTAGCGCGTGTCCAGCACCGCCTCCATCATCGGGTGCGCCATCACCGGAAAGCCGGGCAGGAAGTGCACCTCGCCCACGCTGAAGCCCGGAATGCGGTTGTAGGGGTTGGCGATGATCTGCGCCCCGCGCGGGAACATCCCCATGTTGAGCCGCTGCAGGTTGTCCGGGCTGTCCGGGTCGAAGGCCACGCCCTTGTCGGCCGCCATCTCCCGCATGCGCTGCGTGATGAGCTCCCTGGCCTGCGGATGCAGCTCCAGCGGCACCCCCAGCGCCGCGGCGGCAGCCTGGCGCGTGTGGTCGTCGGGCGTCGCGCCTATGCCCCCGCAACTGAACACGGCGTCGCCGCTGCTCAGGGCTTGGCGCAGTACGTCCGTGATGCGCTCGCGCTCGTCGCCCACGTAGCGCGCCCAAGCAAGCTGCAGCCCGCGCGCGGACAGCAGTTCCACGGCCTTGGCCATGTGCTTGTCCTGGCGCTTGCCGGAGAGGATTTCGTCGCCGATGACGATGAGGCCGAAGTTCATGCGTGCGGTTCCCGGGGCAGTTGAAGCGGCGAAGGCGTGACGGACAACGGCATGTCGATGATCTCGCCACCTGGCGGAGGCGACGGCGCCACCGCAGCCGCCTCCTGCGCACGCAGCCGCTGCAGCGCCGCCAGCGAGAAGTGGGCGAACCACAGCGAGGAGAAGGCGAACACCAGCGTGTACAGCCACACCGACACCACCACCAGCAGCGGCGCCAGGATGAGCACCGTCGCACCGAAGGCCCACAGCAGCGAGGGCGCCGCGCTCAAGTAGCCGCTGATCACGCCCATGGCCAGCAGCGGCCAGCGCTGCTCGCGCAGGATGCGCCGGCGCTCCTCCTTGCTGGCGTGGTCCGAGAGCACGTCGAAAGCCACGAGCTGGTAGGTCAGCCAGCCCCACACCAGCGGCGGCAGCACCAGCACCAGCGGCGGAATCAGCCACAGCGGCACCGACAGCACCAGAACGAACAGTGCCAGCAGCGAGCAGCCCAGCGCCCACAACACGCTGAGCATGAAGCTCGCGCCGTGGCGGCGCTGCAGCGCGGGGAAGCGCCGCCGCGCCACCAGGTTGGTGAGCGCCGGCGTGGACAGCGTGGACACCAGCAGCAGCGACACCACCACCAGCACCGGCACCGCCAGCGCCACCACCAGCAGCGGCGCGATCACCGCGCGCAGGCCCTGCCCGCCCATGGAGTCCAGCCAGCCCAGCACCGCCGCGGTGAGCGACCAGCGCTCCAGCAGCTCCCGCACGCCGTCCACGGCGCCTTCCCAGTACAGCCAGCCCAGGCCCAGCGCCAGCGCCGCCGCGATGAGCAGCGGTGCCAGCGTGAGCACCACCACACGCGGGTGCAGGCAATAGGCCGCGGCGCGCCAGAACGCGTCCAGCAGCTCCCTCAGCGGACGCATGGCAGTCCTTTCCAGGGCAAAGGGGCCGCGGCGGCCCCCAGGTTCAACATTGAAGACGGATGCGCCGTGCCCCGCCGCGCTCAGGCCCGTCCGACCAGGCGCTTGAATCCCAGCCACTGCTGGGCCCAGAAGCCGCGGCCCCAGTCGCGCCCGTCGGCGGGCAGCCCGGTGGGCACGTAGCGCTCGCCGAAGTTGGCCGTGCCGAAGAGGCGGTCCCAGATGGGGAACAGCACCGAGAAATTGTCGCCGCCCGGACGGCCGTGGCCGTCGTCGACTTCACCGTCGCCGGTGCGGTGGTGCCAGCGGTGGTAGCGCGGGCTCACCACCCAGCGCTCCAGCGGACCGTAGGACAGGCGCACGTTGGCGTGCGACATGCTCTCCAGCAACTGCGTGAAGGCCACCACGGCCACGAACTGCCCCGGCGCGATGCCCACCAGCAGGCCCACGATGACCAGCGCGCTGTCGCGGATCACGTCGTCCAGCAGGTGGTTGCGGTTGTCGCTCCACATCGTGAGCTGCTGCTGGCTGTGGTGCAGCCCGTGCAGCGCCCACCACCACTTCCAGCGGTGCTGGCCGCGGTGCAGCAGGTAGTCCACGAAGTCGAAGAGCAGCAAGTACATCGCGAAGCTCACCAGCGCGATGTCGGTGACGCCGGGCCACAGCGCGTCGAGCTGGAAGGTGGGCATGCCCTCCACGCGCAGCCAGCCGATCAGGTCGTTCCACAGCGGGTCCAGCGTGAAGAACAGCACCACGCGGAACAGGCCCAGGCGATGGATGAGCGTGTAGACCACGTCCACCCGCACCGCGGCGCGGTCGCGCACCGGCTCCACCGGGCGCCACTGCTCCAGCAGCCGCATGAGGCTGAGCATGAGCGCCAGCTGCACCAAGCCCACCATCAGCCAGCCGGTGGCGACGAAGGCGTCTTCCATGATGCTGGCCAGGCCAAGCTCGAACAGCGCGGGCTGTACGAGCTGCTCGAACAGCCACTGCTGCACCTGGCCGAAGAGATCAAAAAACCATTGCATGGGGAAAAGCGAAAAAAGCGGGTCAACGTCCCGCGGCCAGCGCCGCGTACTGCGGATGGTCGCGCAGCGTGGCGAAGCAAAAGCCGCGCTGCTTGAGGCCTTCTATCAGCGGCTCCAGCACCGCCGGCGCCCACGGGTCCTGGCGCGACCAGATGCCCAGGTGCGCCAGCAGGATGTCGCCGCCGCGAATGTCGTGCAGCGCCTTGGCCAGCAGCTTGTCGTTGGGGAACTTGCCGCTGTCGAGCTCGTCGCCCAGGAAGCCGGCCGGCGCCCAGCCCACGTGCGTGAAGCCGCAGCGCTGCGCCGCGGCCAGCAGCGCCGGCGAGGTCTTGCCGCCCGGCGCGCGGAACAGCGGCAGCATCTTGTGCCCCGTCATGGCCTCGAAGCGTCGCGCGGGCTTCTTCAATTCCTCGCAATAGGCCGCCTCGTCCAGCGTGAGGCGCTGGCCGGACTGCGCCCCGGCCGTGGGCTGCATGCGAAAGGCCGCGCCCTGGTCGCCGCGCCAGATCACGTGGTCCCAGGTGTGGGAGCCGAAGGCGTGGCCCTCGGCGGCGCGCTCGCGCCACCAGGGCGCCCAATGCTCGTCCAGGCTGCTGCCGTTTTCGAGCGTGCGCTCGTCGGCCAGGAAGAACGTGACCTTCACGTGCTGGCGCTGCAGCACCTGCGCCACCAGCGGCGCCACGCCCATGTGGCCGGTGTCGAAGGTCAGATACACCGGCTTGTCGCAGGCCGGTGCCGCGGCTGCCGCACCGGCGGCCGCGATCAACAAGGGGAGGCCGAGTCGCTTAACGGCGCGAAGCATGGTCCAGGGTCCAGATGCCGTGCGGCGACCGGCCCACGGCCACCTGCTGCACGATCTGCTTGGTCTCGGTGTCGATGACGGTCACCTTGCGCGCCCAGCGCGAGGACACCAGCAGCGTCTTGCCGTCGGACAGCAGCTCCATGCAGTCCGGGCCGCCCGGTGCCGGGAAGGTCGTCACCACCGACAGCGCCTGCGTGTCGATCATGCTGATGGTGTTGGCCACGCGGTTGGAGACGAAGAGGTGCTTGCCGTCGCCGCGCGTGCGGAAGGCGTGCGCGCCCTTGCCCGTGGCGATGCGCTTGACGAGCTTGGGCTGCGCCCCGCTCACGTCATAGGCCTCCACGAACTCGTCGCCGGTCAGGCCCACCAGCAGCGTGCGGTCGTCGGGCGTCAGGTACACGTCCGCCGGCATCTTGCCCACGGGAATGCGCCAGCGCGGCGCCTGCGTGTGCAGGTCGATGGCGATGAGCTCGTCGCTGTCCTGCAGCGAGCCGTACACCACGCTGGACTTGGTATCTATCGTGATGTGGCTGGGCGTCTTGCCCGCGGGAATCCGCTTGGCCAGCTGCAGCGGCTGCGCCGCGTTGGTGGGCTCCCAGCGGTAGAGGTCGATGTGGTCCAGCCGGTTGCCGGCGGTGACGAACCACTTCATGTCCGGCGAGAAGCGCAGCTGATAGGGGTCGCTGATGTTGTTGATGGTGCGCTGCACCTGCGCCGTCTTCGGGTCGATGAAGGTCAGCGAGTCGCCCACCGCGTTGGCCACGATGATGGATTTCTCGTCCGGCGTCATGTAGAGGTGGTGCGGTTCCTTGCCGGTGGGAATGAGCGCCTTGGGGCTCATGGTGGCGCGATCCAGCACGCTCACGTTGGCATCCAGCGAATTCAGGACGAACACCGGCGGCAGCGCACCTTGGGCCGATGCCTGCTGGGCCGCCGCCCACGACGTGGCCGCCAGCAGGAACACACCGGCGCCGGTACGCGCCACCTTGGAAAACAGCTTCATGGGATGCACACCACACCGATTGCAGAGGGCCGCAAGTGTAGTCACGCCCCCCTGCCCCGGGCGCAGGCCGGGGCGTTCGGATGTTGACGTCCGTCACACCGATTGAAGGCAAGCCGGGCGTGGCGTGCCCCGGTTCCACAACACCCCCGCGCAGCGCCGGGTCAATCGTCGCCGTTGTCGCCGCCGAATAGGCCGCCCAACAGCCCGCCGGCCGCAGCGAAGGGCAGCACCGACCCCTCCTCGCGCCCGCCGCCGCCCGTCTGAGGCGCCGCGGCGAACACGCGCGAGGCCAGGCGCGAGAACGGCAGGCTCTGCAGCCACACCGTGCCCGGGCCGGTGACGCGGGCGAAGAACAGGCCCTCGCCGCCGAACAGCGCCGTCTTGACCTTGCCCACGTACTGGATCTCGAAATTGACGTTGGGCGTCATGGCCACCACGCAGCCCGTGTCTATGAGCAGCGTCTGCCCGGGCTGCAGCTCGCGGCGCACCACGGTGCCGCCGGCGTGGACGAAGGCCAGGCCGTCGCCGTCCAGCCTTTGCATGATGAAGCCCTCCCCGCCGAAGAAGCCCACCGAGAGCTTTTGCTGCAGGTACACGCCCAGCGAGACGCCGCGCGCGGCGCACAGGAACGAATCCTTCTGGCAGATCAGCGTGCCGCCGAGCTGGCGCAGGTCCATGGGCAGGATCTTGCCCGGGTAAGGCGCGGCAAAGGCCACGCGCTGCTTGGCGCTGGCCTGGTTGGTGTAGACGGTGGTGAACAGCGACTCGCCGGTGACGAGCCGCTTGCCAGCGCCCAGCAGCTTGCCAAACAGCCCGCCGCCGCCCTGGCGCGAGCCGTCGCCGAAGACCGTGTCCATGGCGACGCCGCCGTCCATGAACATGAGGCTCCCGGCCTCGCCCACTGCGGCCTCGCCGGGATCAAGCTCGATCTCGACGAACTGCATCTCCGCGCCCCTGATCTCGTAATCAACGACGTCCATGGCCATGGTGCGTAACCCCTCTAAATGGAAAAGCGCCGGGATGGTACCCAACCCCCCCGGGCACCGGCCCTGCTGTATCCAGGCGTCAGCCGCCCCGCCCGTGTGTCGCAAGCGGTTGCAGGGCGGGTGGCGGCTAAACCGACAGTGCGGCTGCGTGCGCGCCTTGGTGGCCGCAGGCAACGCTGGAAAAACATGCGACCTGACTTACCGACCCTGCTGCTGGCCGATCTGGTGCTTACCGCCGGCGTGGCCATTTTGATGGCGGCTTGGGGACTGCTGCGCACCGTGCCGCGCGGCCATTGGGGCTGGGTCGCCGCCCCAGCGCTGGCCGCCGCCGGGGCGGGGCTGCAACTGGTGGCCGGGCGGGGCTCGCTGCTCTCCGGCCTGGGCCTGTGGCTGCTGTGCCTGTGGCCGCTGGCGGCGCTGCAGGGGCTGCGCCGCTTCGACGCGCGCGCCCGGCTGCCCGGCAGCTCACGCGCCGACGCGCTGCTGGCAGGCCTGGCGGCCCTCTGGGCCCTGGGCCTGGAGTTCGAGGAGGGCCCGCACCGCGACGCCCACGCTGCCGTGCTGGCCGCGATGCTGCAGGCCAGCGTGGCGGCGGTGCTGGCGCGCTCGCAGGTGCGGCGGCTGAGCATGGTGCTGCGCGTATCGGCCCTCACGCTGGGTGCCGGCGCGCTGCTGCAGGGCGGCGCCGCCTGGCTGGCGCTGCGCGGCCAGTCGCCCTGGGTGGGCCCGGCGGCACTGCTGCTCAACGCCCTGCTGGCCGTGGCCGCCAGCGGCGTGGCGCCGCTGCTGGCCCAGGAGCGCGCGGAAAACGCGCTGCGCGAGACACGGCGGCGGCTGCGGCTGCTGGGCCGCAGCGAGCTCATGGCCCCGGGCAGCGCGCACTTCGACGTGCTCGCGCGCCGGGTGCTGCGCCGAGAGACGCGCGCCGCGGCGGTACTGGTGTTCGACATCGACGCCCCCGAGCGCGCCGGCCAGGAGCTCATGCGCGCGCGCCGCCGCGTGGTGGCGCACGCCGTGCACGCCACGCTGCGCGGCCACGACCTGGCCGGCCGCCACGGCGAGGCTTTTGTCCTGCTGCTGCCCGGCACCTCGCTGCGCAACGCCATGGCGGCGGCCACGCGCATCGCCGAACGGGTGCGGGCGCTGTCGCTGCTGGAAGAGACGGTCGACGAGGTCAGCCTGAGCTTCGGCGTGGGCGAGCTGCGCAGCGGCGAGGCCCTGGCGCAAGGCCTGCATCGCGCGCGCGCGGCGCTGGACGAGGCGCAGCGCCAGGGCGCGGGCCGCGCCGTGGGAGCGGCCGCCGGCGGCAAGGAGCCGCTGTTCGTGGAAAGCCGCCGCCTTGGGCCGCGCCCGGCCCAGACCATGGCGGCACCGGCGCCGCAGGGAGCGCAGGCCGGGGGGTGAGGCAGAGGCGGCGCGGGGCGGTCGCGCCTTCCCAGTCAGCCCCGGGCCGCGATGCCTGCGCCAGCACGCTGGCAGCATGGCGCCCCATGGACTCCCTTACCCACCTCGCCCTGGGTGCCGCCGTCGGCGTGGCCTTCATGGGCCGCCGCGTCGCGCCCTGGAAAGCCGCCCTCTGGGGCGCCGCCTGCAACACGCTGCCGGACCTGGACGTGTTCATCGACCACGGCGACGCCGTGCGCAACATGGTCCTGCACCGCGGCCACAGCCATTCCCTCTTCTGGCTCACGCTGCTGGCGCCGCTGCTGGCCCTCGGCGCGCAGCGCCTCATGGGCGGCTCCTTCCGGCGCTGGTGGCTCACCACCTGGCTGGCCCTCGTCACCCACCCGCTGCTGGACCTCATGACCGTCTACGGCACGCGGCTGCTGCTGCCCTTCGACGACAGGCCCCACGCCATAGGCTCCGTCTTCATCATCGACCCGCTCGTCACCCTGCCGCTGCTCGCCGGCCTGGCCGTCGCGCTGCTGCGCCGCCGCCCGCAGGCCCTGCGCTGGAACGCCGCGGGCCTGGCCCTGGCCGTGGCCTACGTCGGCTGGAGCGCCCTGGCGCAGCAGCAGGTGCGCGACGCGGCGATCGCCGCCGCCCACGCCCAGGGCCTGGCGCCGCAGCGCGTGCTGGTGACGCCCGCGCCGCTGACCACGCTGCTGTGGCGCGTGGTGCTGGTGCAGGACGGCCACTACCACGAGGGTTTCAAGTCGCTGCTGGACGACGACGCCCCCATGGCCTTCGAGCGCTTCGACCGCGGCGCCGAGCTTTCGCCGCTGCTGATGCCCGTGGAAGCCGCGCAGGAGGTACGCGCCTTCAGCCAGGGCTTCTACAAGCTCGCGCGCGCGGGCGACGAGCTGCTGATCACCGACCTGCGCATGGGCCAGGAACCCTTCTACGCCTTCACCTTCGCCGTGGCCCGCCGGGATGCCGACGGCCAGGTGCGCCCGCAAGCCCCCGTGCAGCTCAGCGCCCGCGTGGACGCCGCCCGCGGCCTGGCCTGGCTGCTGCCACGCATGTTGGGCCGCCCGCTGCCGCCGCCGCGCTGAACGACGGCCCCAGGCCCGCAGCCGCCAGGGGCGGCGGCGCGATAAAGGCCGCGGGAGGCCCGCTAAAGGGCACGTTGTGGTACGTCATGTGACGACTCAGGGCAAGCCCTGACGACTCCGGATTTGTCAGCTTGATGTGGGTTCCGCCGCCTACCGTGAACAAGTCCACACAAGGAGACACCCCCATGACGCAAGAAGTGTTTGTTCTCTCGGCCATGCGCACTGCCATCGGCACCTTCGGCGGCACGCTCAAGGACGTGCCGCTGGCCGACCTGGCCACCACTGCCGTCAAGGCCGCGCTGGAAAAAAGCGGCGTTGACGCTGCCCGCATCGGCCACTTGGCCATGGGCAACGTCATTCCCACCGAGGCGCGCGACGCCTACCTCAGCCGCGTGGCCGCCATCAATGCCGGCTGCCCCAACGAGACGCCGGCGTTCAACGTCAACCGCCTGTGCGGCTCCGGACTGCAGGCCATCGTCAACGCCTCGCAGTCCATCATGCTGGGCGACTGCGACTTCGCCATCGGCGCCGGCGCCGAGCACATGAGCCGTGGCCCCTACCTGATGCAGTCGGCCCGCTGGGGGCAGCGCATGGGCGACGCGCAGATGCAGGACTACATGCTGGGCATCCTGCACGACCCGTTCGGCCGCATCCACATGGGCGTGACCGCCGAGAACGTGGCTGACCGCTTTGGCATCACCCGCGACGAGATGGATGCCCTGGCCGTCGAGAGCCACCGCCGCGCCGCCGCCGCCACGGCCGAAGGCCGCTTCAAGGGCCAGATCGCCCCGGTGCTGATCGCCTCGCGCAAGGGCACGGTGAGCTTCGAGGTGGACGAGCACATCAAGGCCGACACCACGCTGGAGACGCTGGCCAAGATGAAGCCCGCCTTCCGCAAGGAAAACGGCCGCGTCACCGCGGGCAATGCGTCGGGCATCAACGACGGCGCCGGTGCCCTGGTGCTGGCCAGCGGCAACGCCGTGCAGGCCCAGGGGCTCAAGCCCATCGCGCGCCTGGTGGCCTACGCGCACGCCGGCGTGGAGCCGGAAATCATGGGCATCGGCCCCGTGCCGGCCTCCAAGATCGCGCTGCAGCGCGCGGGGCTGAAGGTGGCTGACCTGGACGTGATCGAGTCCAACGAAGCCTTCGCCGCCCAAGCCTGCGCCGTGGCCAAGCAACTCGACCTGGACCCCGCCAAGGTCAACCCCAACGGCTCCGGCATCTCGCTGGGCCACCCGGTGGGCGGCACGGGCGCCATCATCGCCACCAAGGCGCTGCACGAGCTGCAGCGCATCCAGGGCCGCTACGCACTGGTGACCATGTGCATCGGCGGCGGCCAGGGTATCGCCGCCATCTTCGAGCGCTGCTGACGCCAGGCGCGGCGCCCCGCCCGCGCGAGGCGCCCGTCTGAAAACACCAAGGGCCCGCATGCGGGCCCTTGGTGTTTGTCGGCGGCGGCGCCTGGTGGCCGGCCGCGGGCGGGACATCCAGCCGGTCAGCCCCAGCGCGTGGTGCTGCTGACGGAGATGCGGTTGTCGCCGTCGCGGTCGCCGAACTGCTCCTTGGGCTTGGTCAGCACGTTCTCGATGAGGGTGCCCCACGGCCCGTCGGTGGGCAGTGCTTCCAGTTCCTTCTCGCGCTCGGCCACCAGCTCGTCGAAATGCTTGGTCGCGATGTTGGGCGCGCGGTCGGCCGCACGGAGCTGGCTGTGGCCGAAGTGCGTGGAAATGCGCTGCAGCACCGACTTGTAGAGCTGCGACACGCGCGAGGGCGTGACCTTGAGCGAAGCGGCCAGCTCCACCGGCGTCATGCCCACGCCCAAATACGAGTCGATGACCTGCCGGTCGCGATCCGGCAACTGCGCGAAGAACTTCTCCAGGTGGCGCATCACGATGCTGGTGTCCACGCGGGCCTCCACCTCTTCCTTCTCGGTGGCGGGGTGGAATTCGTAGTGCGGCTGCTCGTCGAACTCCGAGTCCGGCCCGCTGCTGCTGCGGGTGCGGCCGGCCTGGTCCAGCATTTCCAGCGCGGAAATCTCGTCCACCGAGAGGCCGCAGACCTTGCTGATCTGCGCCAGCGTGGCCTCGCCGCCGTTGGTGGCGCGCCAGCGCTCGCGCGCGATCTGGATGATCTTGACCTTGCGGCGCTGGCCGCGGCCCAGGTGGTCCATCTGGCGCAGCTCGTCGAGCATCGCGCCCTTGACGCGCATGCGCGCATAGCGGACGAAAGCCTCCTTGGCCTCCTCGGTGTCGCGGTCACCTTCCCACTCGAAACTCAGCGCCGCCTGCGCCACCGCAATGAGGCCGACCTGGATGAGGTCGGCCTTCTCCACGTTGGCTGGAAGGTGACGTACCAGCGCCTGGGCCTGCTTGCGCACCCAGGATTCGTTACGGGCGATCAGTGCCGAGGGGACGCCATGCATAGGAAGGACCATGGTTGGATTTTAGGCTGCCCGCCTAGGCGGGGACTTGCACAGGCTTTCACGCTTTTGCCTTATCCAGCCACCGTTGCAGCGTCGAGTAAAGCAGCACGGGGTTGACGGGCTTGGCGATGTAGTCGTTCATGCCTGCGGCCATGCAGGCGGCGCGGTCCTCGGCGAAGGCGTTGGCCGTCATGGCCAGGATGGGCACCTGCGCCACGTCCGGCAGCGCGCGAATGGCGCGCGCGGCCTCCAGACCGTCCATCACCGGCATCTGCATGTCCATGAGGATGAGCGCGTAGCCGTCGTGGCGCCGCGCCATGGCCAGCGCCTCGGCGCCGTCGCCGGCGCAGTCCACCTCGAAGCCTGCATAGCGAAGCAGCTCGGTGGCCAGCTCGCGGTTGACGGGGTTGTCCTCCACCAGCAGCACGCGCAGCCCGGCGTAGCGCGCGCGCAGCGCCGCCGCGCTCACCGCGGGCGACGCCGGCGCAGCCGCCACGGCGGCCACCCCTGCGGAGGGCCCGGCGGACGACGGGGCCGGCGCCCCATTGCCCGGCATCGCCCCGGGTATGGAGGCTGGCAGCCCCTGGGCCAGCGCCGGCAGCTCGGCCGCCGACGGCGCCAGCGGCAACTGCACCAGCCGGTCCAGCAGCGTGGAGGCGGTCACGGGCTTGGTGAGCACGGCACTGAAGCCCGCGCGCTGCGCGGCGGTCTCGACCGCGTCGGAGTCGTGCGCGGTCACCAGCAGGCTGGGCGGCAGCTCGGCGCCCAAGCCGCGCAGGCGCTGCAGCGTCTGCAGCCCGTCCATGCCGGGCATCTGCCAGTCGATGAGCAGCAGCTCGTAGGGCTCGTTGCGCAGGCTGGCGCTTTGCACGGCCTGCAGCGCCTGCTCGCCGGAAGACGCCAGGTCCACCGTGAGGCCCATGACGCGCAGGAGCTGCTCCATGGCCTCGCGCGCCTCGGCCAGGTCGTCCACCAGCAGCACGCGCCGGCCCCGCAGGCCCGGCGGCGGCAGCGGCGCGGGCGCGCCCCGGGCCACGCGCAGCGGCAGCGTGAACCAGAAGCGGCTGCCCTGCCCCGGCACGCTGTCCACACTGATGTCGCCGCCCATGAGCTGCACCAGGCGCCGCGTGATGGCCAGGCCCAGGCCCGTGCCGCCGAAGCGCCGCGTGGTGGAGCTGTCGGCCTGCTCGAAGGCGTTGAAGAGCTGCGCCTGCTGCGCCGCCGTGATGCCCATGCCCGTGTCGCGCACCTCGAAGCGGGCCAGCACCGCGTCGCCGTCCAGGCCGAGCTGCTCGGCGCGCAGCAGCACCATGCCCTGCTCGGTGAACTTCACGGCGTTGCTCAGCAGGTTGACCAGCGCCTGCGACAGCCGCGTCGGGTCGCCGTGCAGCGCCGCGGGCAGCCCGGCGCTGTCCACCACCAGCTCCAGGTCCTTCTGGCGGGCGCGGCCGGCCACGAGGTCGAAGCTGCGCGCCAGCAGCTCGTCCAGGCGGAAATCGACGCACTCCAGCTCCAGCTTGCCGGCTTCTATCTTGGAGAGGTCCAGCACGTCGTTGATGACGCTGAGCAGGTGCTGCGCGGCGTCCTCCATCTTGGCCAGGCGCTCGGCCTGCGCGGGCGTGGGCTGGTCGCGGCGCAGCAGGTGCGTGAGGCCGATGACGGCGTTGAGCGGCGTGCGGATTTCGTGGCTCATGTTGGCCAGGAAGGCGCTCTTGGCGCGGTTGGCGCTCTCGGCCTCCTCGGCGCGCTGCGCCAGCCGCGCGTGCAGGGCCTGGATCTCGGCCTCGCGGGCCTTGCGCTCGCGGTTGTCGAACATGGTGGCGCGGGTGCGCAGCAGCCGGCCCTGGGCGTCGAGCTCGGCGGCCACGTCCACCACCACGGGCAGCAGGCTGCCGTCCTTGCGCACGAAGTCGTACTCCAGCCCGCGCAGCATGCCCAGCCGCTCCAGTTGCGCGCGGTACTGCGCGAAGAGGGGCCGCTGCGAGGGCGTGAGCAGGTCCGGCAGGCGCAGCCGGTTGACGACTTCCGTGCGCTCGTAGCCCAGCATGGCCAGCTCGGTGTCGTTGACGGCGATGAAGAAGCCCTCGGCGTCGGTGGAGTGGTAGCCGCAGGGCGCGCGGTTGTAGAGCGTGGCCACCTCCTCGGCCTGCACGCGCAGCGCGAGGTTCAAGTCTTCCAGTTGGCGGGTGCGCTCGACCACGCGGCGCTCCAGCAGGTCGCGGTGCTGGGCCAGCTCGGCGGCCTTGCGGCGCAGCGCGGTGACGTCCTCGAACACCAGCAGCAGCTCGTGCTTGCGTCCATCGGGGTGCTGTATGGGCACCAGGCGCACGCGCAGGTCGTGCGCCTGGCCAGTGCGGCCGTTCAGGTGCAGCTCGCCCGTCCAGGGCTCGCCGGCCTCCAGGGCGGGCCACAGCGCATCGGCCACCTCGCCCAGCCCGGCCTCGCGCAGGCCCTGGCCCTCGAAGCTGTCCACGGGGGCGCCCGCGATGGCGGCCCAGCCCTCGTTGGCGTAGCGCACCACGCCGCGGCGGTCGGTGATGAGGATGGCGTTCGGGCTCTGCTCCACCGCCAGCGACAGGCGGCGCAGCCTGTCCTGCGTGGCGTGCAGCTCGGAGATGTCGCGCGAGACGCCGAAGATGCCCACCACGCGGCCCTGGCCGTCGCGCAGCGGGCCCTTGGTGGAGAGGTAGATGTGCGGACCGCGCGCGGTGCGGAACTGCGTGACGCGGGTGGTGGTGGCGTCGTCGGCCAGCACTTGGCGGTCGAGGGCCTGGATGCGGGCGGCGTCCTCGGAGGGCATGAGCGCCGTGTCGTCCTGCCCAATCACTTCCTCGGCCGGGCGGCCCAGCGCGCGCAGCGCCTCGCGGTTGCAGAAGAGGTAGCGGCCCTGCAGGTCCTTGGCGTAGATGGGGTCGGTGGAGGCCTCGGAGATGGCCTCCAGCAGCGCCAGGGCGCGCAGCCGCTCCTGCTGCTCGGCGGCCAGGCGCTGCGACTCCTCCAGCATGCGGCGCTGGCGCTGCAGGTACAGCGCGGCGGCCGCGGCGGCCAGCAGCGCGGCGGCCGCGGCGGCGATGCTCACGGCCAGGCGCTGCGTGGGCGCCAGGGCCTCGCTGCGGTCCATCTTGGCCACCAGCACCCAGTCGGTGCCGGGCACGGGGCGCCAGGCGGCCAGCACCGGCACGCCGCGGAAGTCCTGGCGCTCGGTCGTCGCGCCGGGTGCCGGCGTGCCCTGGCGCAGCACGTCGCCCATCAGCCAGCCGGGCTGCGCCAGCGGGCGGCGCAGGGTCAGGGCAGCCTGCGCGTCGGCGCGCAGCGGGCTCAGCGCCTCGACCTGCTCGCCCGCGCGGTGCCACATCACCGTCTCGGCCGTTTCGGTGGGCACGGGCCAGCGGGCGAGCTGCGGGAAGAGCTCGGTGGCCGGGTCCATGCGGAACACCAGCAGCGCCTGGGGCTGCGCATCGCCGCTGTAGAGCAGCGGCATGACCATGTCCAGCCGCAGCGCATGGGCCTGGTCTTGGGTGCGGTACAGGCCGCTGTGTTCGGCCTGCCCGCTGGCCAGCGCGCGTTGGATGGCCTCGCGCAGCGGCGGCGGCGCCTGGGCTTCGGCCGGCCCGCCTTGCAGCAGCACGCGGCCCTGCGGATCCACCACCAGCACGTCGCGGGAGGCGATGACGTTGCGAAAGCCGTGCACGCGCTCCTGGAAGATGCTGCGTGCGCTCTCGCTGCCGTCGTCGTGCCACTGGCGGAACAGATCGCCCAAGGGCTGGCTGCTGCCCAGGTAGCGCGCGGCGCGGCGCGCGTCCTCCAGCCATTTCACGACCTGCGTGGCGCGCAGCTCGGCCACGGCTTCGAGGCGGGCGCATTCGCGCAGCTCGTCCTGCTGGTAGAGGGTGCGCACGCCCAGGAAGGTCAGCAGCGCGGCCAGCACGGCCAGCAGCAGCAACGGGCCCCACAGGCCGGTGCGCAGGCTTCGGGAAATGGCGGCGCCCGTCATTGGAGCGCCTCGGCTTGTACTTCTTTCGGTAATTTTCCCGGGTTCATCAGGGTTTCACTGGGATAGGCCTGGCCATCATGCGCGACGCGGCGGACGCGCAGCAAACCCGCTGCCCAGACCCTGCCACGGGGCAAGCTATAGTCGCGCGCTTTGGCCGCGCCCCGTGGCGCGCACCCGTCTCACCCGATACGGCCTTTCCCAGCCGCACGCCCCGTGGATTTCGCCAGCCAGCAACGCAACCCCGCACGCCACCTCCTGGGCATCGCGGCCGTGGTGCTGATGCATGTGCTGCTGGGCTGGGCGCTGTACTCCGGCCTCGCGCGCAAGGTGGTGGAAGTCG